>DAOUUR010000363.1 GCA_030668045.1 bacterium | reverse complement strand
ACCGACGAAGCATACGAGTACTTTGTCTTCGACGGCCACCAGCACTTTTCTATCGCCTCTATTCCCGAAATGAAAGAACATGTTATTAGTTGCTATACGTTCACGAAAACATACGCGATGACGGGGTGGCGTATCGGCTACCTGCACGCGGACAAATCGTTGATTCCACAGATCACGAAGGCACACATCCCCTTCGCCATATGTGCGCCGGTGGTTTCTCAATATGCGGCGCTTGCTGCCCTGGAGGGATCGCAGGATTGCGTCTCCGAGTTCAGGGCACACTACCAATCTGCTCGCAATCTGATGTGCGAACGCCTTGACGATCTCAATTCGGTTTTTACATATCAGAAACCCGGCGGCTCTTATCTCATGTTTCCGAAGATACTGTTGGAGGAAGGTAGAGATTCGATGGCTTTCTGCAAGAGCCTCCTGCAGAAAGGTAAAGTATCAACAACACCGGGAATAGCCTTTGGACCGACCGGTGAGGGTCACTTGAGACTGTCGTTCTGTGTTCCCCTAGACGAGATCAACAAGGCTTTTGACAGGATCAGAGCTCTCTTTGTGCGATAACCGGGAACTGTTGTATAATCAAGCGGCCGGGTAAAACCTGTTTGGCCATGAGAGCTTGCTGCAAAGCCACCCCCAAACGAGTTTGAGGGCGCCACCCATCCGGTTTTCACCGGGGTTCTTTTTATTGACAAACTGACAATTGTCTGGACTATTAAATAGTGTTGCTTAGTTTACGGTTAAGCTAATCTTTCAAGCCAGATTGCCTCTGCTGATTTCATTGCTGCATCAATGGCATGGAGTGAGGAATTCATATGAAGATATTCATAACAGGTGGAACGGGGTTCATCGGCAATCATCTGGTACGAAGATTGTCCGAGACAGACCACCAGGTAACCTGCCTGGTTAGAAGCAGCAGTAATACCACCACCCTTGAAAGGCTGAAGGTGGCATGTGTCGATGGTGATGTGACCGATTCCGGCTCACTTCGAGCGGCTATCAAGGGTCACGATTGTGTGGTCAATCTGGCCAATGTCTATTCATTCTGGGAACCCGATCCGCGTGTCTATCAGAGAGTGAATGTTGACGGCACTCGAAATGTTCTGGAGTCTGCCCTGGAAGCAGGTGTTTCCAAGGTGGTTCACATTAGTACCGGTGGTATATATGGGAAACCTAAGGATGCCCCTTTCACAGAGGAAAGTGAAGTCGGGCCGGTGCGGTTCAGCGAGTATTTCCGCTCCAAGTACGAAGGTGACCAAATCGCATGGGAACTACATTATAACAGCAGGCTTCCCCTGGTTATGGTTTATCCAATGGGCGTTCTCGGTCCTGACGATCCCAAAACCACCGGCCAGTATATTCGCCGGATACTGCAGCGTCGCTTGCCGGCCAGGGTGCTGGAGGACAGTATATTCACTTTCGTCCACGTGAAGGATGTTGCTGAGATTATTTATCGGGCAGTGATGAAGGCTGATAACATTGGCCGGAAATACTTTGCTGGTAAATTCCAGCACACTTTTGGTGAGATCAATCGCATGGTCAGCGAGATTTCCGGTGTACGCCTTCCCCTCTTTCGCCTGCCCGACTTCTCGGTTATACCCAATGCCTGGCTGTTAACCAAAGTCGCGGATATCATTAAACGACCACCAATCTGGGGTATGGCTATAGACCAGATCCGCGTGATGAAGGAAGGCGTTCGTGCCGATGGCAGCAAAGCAGAAAGAGAACTTGCCATAGAATATACACCTATCCGTGATGCTGTGGAGGAAGCTGTAGTTTCGTTTCAGGATCATTGAGATTTCTGCAATCCACTCGCTCTTTGCAACGCAAACACCATACGTCGTCACACCCAAACGAGTTTGAGGGTGCCACCCGGCTATTTACTCTCCGGGCGTGAGTTCCCACGAGCGGTCACACGACGTTTTTCTTGCACCATTTTGTCTCCTAATGTGTCTTCGGGTACCGTGACAAGGAACTTGGAGAATGCTTCTGAAATGAGATTGTATGCCAGTTCGCCCGGAGCCAGCCAACCCTTTTCCTCAGGTTTCACGTCCAATCGATCCCAGGTTAGATGAGCAACCTCCTTATTGACTCGACGGCATGTCGAAGACACTTCATCCTCATGGCCAATTTTCTCTCGAATGTCGTGCCAACTGTTCTCGTCTGGATAGAAATCAGATGCTACAACATCAGAATCCTTAGAGGGCTTGTCGAAGAAGAACTTGAATAGTACACGTATATGTACTGCGAGAGATTCTAGAATGTTGTTTCGCAAATCAACGTTTTGTTGGACCAAGTTGCTCCCAAGGCGTATGGCAGTACTATGAAACATCTGAAGTTCATAAAACAAGTGCTCTTCCGCCATTCGCTGGAGTCTTTCTTTTGGCTGTTTAGTCCTAGCCACTGATCTTCCCCTTTCTCGTTTAAACTACATGTAGCCCGGTAGCCGCCCGCTGCTGGGCTCTCTTTTCATGCTCCTGTCAAAGATAGATACACTCGTCCGCAAAGGCAATAGCAATTCGGGAGTAAATCGCCAATCTCCCCCCTACCCAATCATGTAGCGCATGATGGGTCGGGATTTGGAGCGGCGTTTGGCAATCTTAAACCCGGCCTTCCTGAACGCCGGAACCAACCCCGTCCAGACGAATGCCCCCGGCAAAGGCGATGCCCCTTTTTTGACTTCATAAGGGTAACCTTCGAGAATCTTCCCGCCCTGTTTTTTCACATAAGTAATCGCCGCCTCCAACAGCGCGACCGACAGTCCCCGTCGCCGGTATCCTTTTGACATATAGAAACAGGTGACCGACCAGACCGGTTGATCATCGACCCGCTTCAGTGTCGGGGCTTTCTCCATCCGAGGAAACGCCTCGCGCGGCGCCACCGAACACCATGCGACCGGCGTGTTGGCATCGTAGGCCAACAAACCGGGAACTTCGCCCGAAGCGATGATTTTCTTCATCGCCTTTCGGTTACCGACACCTTTTCCCTCATCAAAGAGCTTTTTTGGCAGGCGCCAGTTCATGCACCAGCAACCGCCACAGGCTCCTTTTTCGCCGAAAAGCGTTTGGAAATCTTCCCAGCGATCGGGCGTTACGGGCTTGATGGTCAGTTTCAATGTTTTTCCACCACTATATGAGTCATTGCTTCACCATAACCTGAAGGCAGGGATAAGTCAATACCGGATCGCGAGTAACGGTCGAGCAACTGGTCCGTCCTAAGTGCCACCGGGAGGGGGACTTGCCCTCCCCGGTCGCCGGTCGTAACTTGT
>DAOUUR010000511.1 GCA_030668045.1 bacterium | reverse complement strand
GGGGCAATCAACTTCTTTGCCCTGCATGGGCGTGGTTTGGTCTGTTGCCCAATGACTGAAGATCGTATTGAACGACTCAAACTCAACCAGATGGTGGAGAACAATACTGCGCTGTTAGGGACGAGGTTTACTGTGTCGGTTGATGCAACCGAAGGGACGACCACCGGAATCTCAGCCTATGACCGGGCCCGAACTGTCGAAGTGCTGGCCGATGATGCGGCCGAGCCGGAAGAGTTGGGACGCCCCGGTCACATCTTCCCGATCAAGGCTCTTGATGGCGGTGTGCTGACACGAGCGGGACACACCGAGGCCACTGTTGATCTGGCGCGTATGGCAGGTCTGAGACCGGTCGGTGTGCTTTGTGAAATCATGGACGAAGACGGTTCGATGATGCGCGTACCGCGCTTGATGGAATTTGTCAAGCAGCACAAGTTGAAGATCATTACGATTCAAGACCTCATTGCCTACCGTCGCAAAATTGAGAACCTCGTCAGCAAGATCGAAACTGTTGATTTCCCAACCATGTTTGGCGATTTCAGGCTGCATCTCTATCGGTCAGAAACTGATGATCACCATCACATGGCGCTGGTCAAAGGCAATGTGGTTGGCACCAAGGACGTATTGGTGCGCGTGCATTCCTCATGTCTCACCGGAGATGTTTTTGGATCGTCCCGATGTGACTGCGGCTCTCAACTTCATGCTGCAATGAGGGCAATCGACAAGGAAGGCTCCGGCGTTCTTCTCTATATGCGACAGGAAGGACGAGGGATAGGGCTGGCCAATAAAATCCTGGCGTACAAACTTCAGGAGGCCGGGCGGGACACTGTCGAGGCCAACGAAGAACTTGGTTTTGAGGCCGACCTGCGCGACTATGGTGTCGGCGCTCAGATACTGGCTGATCTTGGACTGACTTCGATCCGCCTGATGACTAACAATCCGAAGAAAGTAATTGGTCTCAGTGCTTATGGTCTGGAAATCACCGAACGCGTACCTCTGCAGATAGAGTCGACTAAACATAATCACGTATATTTGCAGACGAAACGTGACAAGATGGGACACTTGCTCAATTAGATGCAAGATAGGAGATGAAAAAATGAGTTATCATGTTTATCAAGGAACGCTGAAGGCTGAGGGTTTCAAATTTGGAATCGTGGTCAGCCGCTTCAACAACTTTCTGACCGACAAGCTGCTCTCCGGTGCGATTGATTGTCTGACTCGGCACGGTGCCGCCGAGAAACAGGTCAGTGTTGCGTATGTGCCGGGCGCTTTCGAAGTTCCGTATGTTGCCTCGAAAATGGCACACTCGGAAAAGTACGATGCCGTGATTTGTCTTGGCGCTGTCATTCGAGGAGCAACGCCGCATTTTGATTATATCGCCAACGAAGCTTCCAAGGGTATTGCCAAGGTTGCTATGGAGACCGGTCTCCCTGTGATCTATGGATTGGTTACTGCCGACACTCTTGAGCAGGCAATCGAACGAGCCGGAACCAAGGCCGGTAACAAAGGCTGGGATGCCGCTGAGGCTGCAATCGAAATGCTCAATCTCTACAAGGAAATCGGGACCTGATGGCAGAATCCTCCAGACATCGCGCCCGGGAGCTGGTTCTTCACGCGCTCTACGCCTCTTCTCATAACGACCTTGATCCTGAGAGCAATTTATCCGGAATTATGGAAGAGGAGAAGTTTTCGGGGAAAAACGCCGAGTTTGCCAGGCATCTGTTTCAGCAAGTGGGCGAGCACCAGGAATGGGCTGACGAGATTATATCTGGTCTCGCTAAGAACTGGGCCTTGGAACGAATAGCCATGATTGACCGAACCATACTCAGGATGGGGCTGGTGGAGCTTGAAAAAATTCCGCAGACGCCGGTGAAGGTCGTGCTCAACGAGGCTATCGAGTTGGCCAAGACGTACTCGACCGCTGAGTCGTCCTCGTTTATCAATGGTGTACTCGACCAGTATGTCCAGCAGACCACAAAAAGCGAGGGATAACATATTGCGGTCAGTATTGGACATTGGTTTGAAAAATGCTATATTGTCCAAGTTTTGACCGACACCACAAATGACTATTGCATGCAGAAAATTGACGACGGCATATCCGAATGACTAAGTTTGATCCGGGCAGATTTGATCGCACCAATGCGTTGGTTGCCGCCGGTGTCGGTATTCTCGCTTTTGTCGTGTATGCTCTCACCAAAGCGCCGACACTCTCCTTCTGGGATTGCGGTGAATTTGTGGCCTGCTCATACATCCTGGG
>DAOUUR010000276.1 GCA_030668045.1 bacterium | reverse complement strand
GTAAAACTCCTGTCGAATCTGATAAAGCGAGACCACCGCTGTCCCCGAAAGGATATCAGCATGGCCGAGCACATAAGTCTCATCCGGCAAGTAAAGGTCTTCTTCGCAGATGCCTATCACATTCTCGCGATCATTTGATTTAATTCGCTCCAGCTTGGAGAGCATGACCATAGCGTAGTACTGATTTCTGACAACATTGAAAGCCTCGACCGGCATTTTCATGCCTTTCAGGATATCGACCCCTCGATTGAATACCGGGCCGAGGTCGGCAGCGAGACGGTTGACCAGCATGTAGTCAACCTCGCCAAGTGGGACTACTACGATTTTTGGCTTTAGAAACGCCATAGGTCAGTCAGCCGCAAAGAAGCGAGAGGTTGAGCCGTGTTTGGAAACCTTGATCTCGGCTCGGGTCGCACACCGCGGGCACCAGCCGACAAAGGAGGTACCCTTCCGGTTCAAGTAGATTCGCGTATAAACGCTGCAACACTTGAAATGGATACCAAGAAACGGCCGTTTAGAAGTTGTCTTCTTTTGAGTCATATCTCTCTGGTAGAAATATATAAAAAATTACCGGCAAGCCAACCGAATATACGCATAAACAGGCTGCTGACTTTTCCTCTACCGAGCCTCAGGGAGAGCCATCTTGTCGTAGTTCCGCGAGAATTGCCGCCGATACTGAACTTCCCAGCCGTGTCGCTCCGGCTTCAAGCAACGCTCGGCACTGGCTAAGGGTTCGGATTCCGCCGGATGCCTTCACTTCGATCTGTCCGGCAGCAGCCTCAACGAGTGTTGCCACTTGCTCGACTGTCGCCCCGCCAAAAAAACCGGTACTCGTCTTGACAAACTGAGCGCCGCCATCAATGACACACTTGGTGGCCTCGGCCTGTTGCTTCGAAGTCAGCTTGCCCGCTTCGATTATCACTTTGAGGACAACATTGTATGGTAGATTAGTCCGGACATTTTCGATCTCGGAGCGCACGCCGGCAAACTCACCACTGACAATCCAGCCGATATTGGCCACCATGTCGATCTCAGCTGCACCGTCATTGACACCCTTGACTGCCTCGGCAACCTTGATATCGGTTCGGGCAGCGCCGAGTGGGAACCCTGAAACCGAGAGCACCTTAACGATGCTTCCGCTTAGTTCCGCAGCGGCGATCTTGGTCCAGACCGGATTGACAGCCACCGAGAAAAACTGATGTTCGGCGGCTTCTCGACAAAGCGAGATTATATCATTCTCGGTGACTTCCGGTTTGAGGGCGGCATGATCGAACCGGCGGTGCAGGTCAGTCAACAGAACTGAATCAGGTGCCATTTTGGTTCAGTATCTCCATCTCTCTGAGGAATGATGTGCCGGGAAAAGAGTGGCGCAGTTTGAAAATATCCGCCACCGTGCAGGCGACATCGGCAAAAGTGTCGCGGGTGCCCAGATTTATCCCCGGTGTCGTTTTTTTGCTATATGTTAGGAGGGGTACGTACTCGCGGGTGTGGTCGGTAGAATGTTTCAGGGTCGGGTCGCATCCGTGATCGGCTGTGATGATCAGCAGGTCATCTTCTCCAAGCATGGGCAGGAGTTCTCCCAGTCG
This sequence comes from bacterium, assembly GCA_030668045.1. GTDB lineage: Bacteria > Zixibacteria > MSB-5A5 > GN15 > FEB-12 > DAOUUR01. Next base: position 2,563 of record DAOUUR010000276.1, on the reverse strand, counting down.
GCTATCGAACGCCACCAGTCCACCGGCAAAACCGCGTACATCGTTACGATGTCCCCAGAGCATATCGAAATCAACACAGTTTGCGAAGATCAGAGCATGTTCTCGTTCAGATCGAACCGCCGCGATCAGAGCGTTCATAACTTCGGTATTGTTCTTAGCCTTCACTCTGTCTGAGAACCCACGTTCTGCGAATAAGTCAAATATCTTTCCGATAGACAACGTTCGGAAACCTCCGGCGAGCATCAGATCAAGTATCGTTTGACCGGGCGGCGCTAATGAAAAATCTTTGCGACCGGTCGTGCGTGTGAACTGGCCTGCCTTGCCGAGAAACGGTCGCGCGATTACCCGACCAACTCCAAACTCACCTTGTAACATCTCTCTGGCAGCCTGACATATTTTGTACTGCTCTTCCAGCGGGATGACTTCTTCGTGCGCGGCTAATTGGAAAACCGAGTCTGCCGATGTGTAGAGGATAATGGCTCCGGTGCGACAATGCTCTTCGCCGAGTCGGTCGATGATCTCGGTGCCGCTAGCGGTGATATTGCCGATTGTTTTTATACCGGTCAGGGTTTCAAACCGGTCAACCAGTTCGGCGGGGAAACCATCGGGAAAGACGGGAAGAGGTCGATCAATAACCACACCGCCGATCTCCCAATGTCCGCAAGTCGAATCTTTACCGGCTGACCGTTCGGCCATTTTGCCAAAGCAACCAATCGGTTTAGCGTCATAGGTGGACCGTGTAACGCCCTTAATATCGGCAATGTTTCCCAGCCCGAGGTTTTGACAATTGGGCAGAGTTAGTCCACCAACAGCCTGAGCGATATTCGGCAGCGTGGCTGCGCCGATATCACCATACTGATCGGCGTCGGGCAAAGCACCAACGCCGCAGGCATCGATAATGAGGATGATAACTCGCTTAAACATCACAACAGAAGTTAGAGGAGAACGGCGGCGAAGTAAACATCAACTTGCGCTGAGACTGTAATGAAAAAGCCGACGGAGAACTCCGCCGGCTTGAATATCGATGATTATTGCAGCGCGTTACGGAACCTGGCGGTCAACCAGCGCATACTCGCTATCGCGGAATCCTTGATACCGTACCGCCACTTCCATGCCGTCCTCAAGTATGGTGCGTCGTTCGCTATCAATTGTAATGTGGGCTCTTTCCAGTATGGTCGTCCCCTCGGCGTAAGCAAAATAGAGTTTCCCGGTCGTGGTCAGACGATCGATCCCGCCGAGTGAGGTACTGTCCTTGGTGCTTGGTGGTACCGGGATGTAAAGAGTTCCATCGTACTCGATCAGAGCACAGTCATACCCCAGTTCCCGAACCAGCGATTTGACCGTAAAGACAATAGAGGCATCCATCGTCTCTTCCGGGAGCATCACGCGAACAGTTTGCGTCCAGCTATGCGGGATTGAGATTTCGCCGGATGGAAAAACGGGCATTCCCTGTTCCATATATTGTTGCAACCACTCGACCGACCGTCCGACATCCGGATCAATTGGTTTGATGTCCACGACCCGGCCATTCGGTTTCATCCTCAGACTGTCACCGCTGGTGTGGCTGGAGGAATCGCACTTACCGGCATTGAGGCTGTCGAGTGAAAAGCCGGTGATAGTTGTTCTGGTCAGCAATTGGATCGTGCTGTCGGGATCAATGCTGATGACTTCCTGAATATACTCGGCTTCCCAGTTTTCCTGTCGGTCAGAGGTCAGCGAATCGGCTTTGTAAATCTTTGTGCGACCCTTGGTAGTCTGCTGAAAAGTAAGTTTCTCACCTGGTTGGAGACGAATTCGAAGGGTGATTGTTTTCTCCTGTCCGGTGCACCCGAAGATCAGGAGACAGGACATAAAAAGAATAACGATGGCGGTCATTGTTCTCATAGTGGCTCTCCGTATGTTACTTTTTGTCCGATATTGGGTTGGCGCCGACACCCATGCGGGCCATAGCTGTTGCCAGCCCTGGCGCTCCTGGACTGGCCAGCAGGAGGGTTCCCCGCAGCAGGCGTGTCTGGTCGTCGGTAGGGGCAAAGACTCTCGGTTGCATCGGCACTGAGTCTTGATCTATTGATGAGGGGTGCTCGACCGCAGCCGATGGTGGGTTCAGCAAGACCGATGGACCATTCTGACCTGTTCCCAGAAGCATCGCCGTGAAGAGAATAAGCAACGAGGCCGCCAGCGAGAGCATTGAACGCACAAAGGCTCGCTTATCTGAAACTGTCTCAGCGCCGTTAGGCTGGGCAAGATCGGCACCGACTGTTCGGGCCATGATTATGTCTGTTGTCTCTTGCCAGTACTCGTTTCCGGGGTCCGGAAACGTCATATCGGCCAGAGTCTTTTTCAGGCGCAGGGCGGATGCGTATTCGTTGCTGCAGTCATCACATTTTCTCAGGTGTTGTTGCATCTCGTCGGAAATGGCTGTTTCAATCTCTCCATCGATAAAGCCATCCAGGAGCGCCATAAAATGGCTGCACGTCATTCTTACTCCTCGCTATGTTTCCTTGCGACGCTTTAGTAATTTCCTCAATTTGGTGCGCGCAATGTGAAGATTCGATCTTACCGT
>DAOUUR010000126.1 GCA_030668045.1 bacterium | reverse complement strand
CCTGATATTACGTGGCCGACCGACGGTCAGAATCACTATGAATCGAGCATTATGAAATGAGCAAATACAGTCACTTGACAATAGGCGTTCTTGCCACCCAGGGAGATTTCCAGCGGCATCAGTATCAACTTGAGTTGGTCGGAGCGCGGTCGCAATTGGTCAAACTGCCGCATCATCTGGACAATATCGAAGGCTTGATTCTCCCCGGTGGTGAATCGACCACCATGAATATTATGATCGACCGTTTCAAACTACGGGAACCGTTGACGCAGTTCTGCCGTTTAAAGCCTGTGTATGGAACATGTGCCGGTATGATTATGCTGGCGCGGAAAATCGAAGACAATCAGGCCGGGGTCAAGACGCTCGGGATTATTGATATCGACGTTGTCCGCACCGGTTATGGTCGTCAGTTGCACTCGTTTGAGGACAGGATTGAGGCTGATCTTGGCAACGGACCGGAGTCAATCGCGGCCGCTTTTATCAGGGCTCCGAGAGTGACCAGAATCGGGAAAGCCGTTGAAACTGTAGTTGAATATAAAAATTCCCCGGTCTTGGTTAAGCAAGAGAAGGCGATGGCTGGAGCTTTTCATGCCGAACTTGACGATGACACACGTTTGCTTGAGTATTTTCTGTCAAATAATTTGTTTTGACTGTCGATTAGATTAGTGGTATTTTTTTTAATAAAGAAAATCTGGCTTGGTTGCATGGATAAACGCTCGACGTAGATATTGGATAATGAGGATATTGCTTCAGTGTGGTGTTCGGGTCAGACCAATCAGACGTGAAAAAGCTTCCTGCCGGATGGGGGGGTTCTGTCCATGCCCGGACGATTGAACTCCTCCGAAGGCAGGAATTGTATTGTGCGAACCAATTCTCTCAAAAAAATTCATCGAAGTTGAGCTTTGTTGGTAGTTAGATGTTGAAGAAAATTTACCTTGCCAGATATCACGGCTTTTGCATGGGTGTCAATCGAGCTATTAACATAACTGAAGATACTGCTGCAAGAGCGAAAGGTCGTGTCACCATCCTCAAGGAAATTGTGCACAACGAAGCTGTTGTCGAGAAGTTCCGCCAGCAGGATGTGGAGCAGGCTTTTTCGGTTGATGATATCAGCGAGGGAACTTTAATCATATCAGCGCATGGCGTTTCCCCTGAAGTCATCGCGCAGGCCACTGCCAAGGGCTTGAAGGTGGTCGATGCTACCTGCCCGCTGGTTTCGCGAATTTATGATATCATCAACGAAGCGGTCTCTGAGGGTTGCCATATTATTCATTACGGCGACAGTGATCACGACGAGACAGCCGGCATCGTTGGTCATGCTTCCGAGCACATCACGATTGCCGGGAGCCACGAGCAATTGCTGGCTTTGCCCGAGTGGAAGGAACGCAAGCTTGGTCTGACAGTTCAGACGACTGCTCACAAGGACGAATTCGCGGCGGTTGTGAAACTGGCCAAAGAAAAGTGGCCGGAGATACGAGTTTTTGACACCATCTGCAACGCCACCACTCAGCGGCAATCTGCAATTCTGGAACTTGCGCCAAAAGTTGATTTGATTCTGGTAGTAGGTTCGCAGACTTCGGCCAATTCAAAAAGACTGGCCAGCATATCCGAATCGGTTTGTGCCCATGCTTACCTGATTGGCACGGCGGCGGAATTTGATCCCGCCTGGTTTGGAAATGTAACGGCGGTTGATGCTGTTGGTGTCTCCGCCGGTGCCTCTACTCCTCAGTTTCTTGTCGAGGAAGTACTCAAGCGTCTCAGTGAAATTTCCGAGGGAAAGGCCGAGACGATCCTGCTGAAAACGGCCGACCCTACCAGTTGACACCCACCGGAACTTCGCTTGAGGCCCGGTTAGGGCCGCGAACAAAATGACTTGTCTTTTCTCATCGGCCTTTGTATATTAGCAACAAGAGGGTCATCTCGACCCTTGGTATTTCCATGCTTACCCGGTTGGTCATTTGATTCAGTGAGTAACGCGTAGCTGGAGTGTTCGGTTTCCAATGCGACCATGAGAGTTTGTCTTCATGGGTGCGGCCAGACACCGGGCACGATAAGTCTGGACGATGGCAATTGGCGCCATCGACACATTACTATTTGGAGCAACATGGAGAAAAGCGTTGAGAAGTATCTGGCCAAATTGACTCCGGCAAGTCCGGAGGTCCTGGCCGAAATGGAAGCGGTCGCCCGTCAGGACGGCTTTCCAATTGTTGGTCCGCTGGTCGGTCGCCTTCTCTGCCAACTGGCTATGGTGAGCAAGGCCCGACTTGTCCTTGAGATGGGTTCTGGTTTTGGATACTCCGCTTTTTGGTTTTCTCTGGCGATCAAGGGGAGAGGCCATATCACCATGACCGATTCAGATCGTAAGAACAAGACAAAAGCATTCAACTACTTCAAGAGAGCTGGCCTGCAGAGCCGTTTTGACTTTCTGGTGGGTGACGCACTGAAAATTGTCCGTCGGCTGGATGGTCCGTTCGATATCATTTTCAACGATATCGACAAACAGGACTATCCGCAGACTATAGACCTTGCTGCCGCAAGGCTTCGCAAGGGGGGATTGTTCATTACCGACAATCTGCTCTGGTCGGGCAAGGTGCTGGGGAAAAAACATGACCAGGCCACTGCTGGCATAGTCGAATTCACCGATCGCCTGTACAAAGATAGTCGGTTTCTTACCACCGTCATGCCGATCCGGGATGGGGTTTCCATCGCGCTGAGGGTGTGATGGGTAGCAGGAGCGATGTTGGTGTTGGGTGAAGCAGGAAGACATCCTGTGAGAATCGGAAGGAGTAAGTACTAATTTTTGCAACATTTTAGGTTGCATAGGCGTTTATAAATGTAGTAGACATTCAAGTGTTGATTGGCGTTGCCGATCTCTAATGACATAATCTCGTGAATCGATAATACCGTTGTCCGAAGTAGGTTGTCTAAGGAACATTTTTCAAAGGGACCGGTAGAGACGATTTCATCGCGATCCGAAGAGATTGAGCAATTCGGGATTTCACCAAAAGATTTTATTGACAGTTGACTATAGTTTGAGTAACAAATAAGCCTTGATCGGCCGGTGATCCTCGGCGATTCACCGAACAAAGGGAACAGCTTACTCCTCAGAAGATTGAGTGAGACAGCCTGCGGCATTGCCATTGGTGGCGATGTTTCCGACCGTTATGATCAAGTAATCTAAGCGAAAGTTTTTTTCGGAGGTAATATGGCTCCCAAGCGAGCGACATTTCTGACTTACGGCAACGATGAAAGATGTGGGGAGACGTGCAAGTTCATTGAAGAGGCTGGCGTGCTCTTGAAAGTACGTGACATCAGCAAAGAACCTCTCAATAGGAACGAGCTGAGTGATATTATTGGGTATCTTGATATCAGTCACTTTCTCAACTCCCTGTCACCGGCTTTCAAGAAAAACAATCTTGATAAGGGACCGGTTGAGCGGAGTCAGGCCCTTGATCTTATGGCATCGGATCATACTCTGATTCGCCAACCCATTATCAGTACAATCCGATTGACTATGGTTGGGTGTGACCGGGACAAGATTACCGACATGCTTCAGCTTAACGCCAACGGTAGTGACATGACGGGAAAAGATGGTAATCAACCGTCGGGCCGGAATTCCAGATCAAACAGGCGACAGACATCCGGAAGTCGAAAGTAGCAATTTCTATCCGTTACAGCTTTTCTTTGATGAGGTGATCGCTTATACTCCATGCAAATAATCATGTGAGGGTGTTTGCATGGACGTTGAGCGCGAAATTCTTGAGACAGATGTACTGATCGTTGGCTGCGGACCGGCAGGTCTGGCCACCGCTTACAAGTTGGCGACTTTGATTGAGGCTACCGACGGTGTGGAGATGCCGGAAGTTCTCATCATGGACAAGGCGTCCTATGCTGGCGGCCATGCTCTCTCCGGAGCTGTCATGGATCCGCGGGGGCTGGCTGAACTTATTGGGGACTTCAAGGAAAAAGGCGCACCCCTGGAGGCCTCTGTTACCTCCGATGAAATGTATATCCTGAGGGAAAAGGGGAGTTTCAAATTCCCGTTCACGCCGCCTTCTGTGAATAACCACGGCAACTACATTGTATCACTGAACAAACTGACCGCATGGATGAGCGAACAGGTTGAGGCTCTGGGGCTGGACATTTTTGCCGGACTGGCTGGTTTTGATCTGTTGATTGAGGATGGCCGGGTAGCTGGAGTTCAAACGGTCGATATGGGCCTGGACAAAGAAGGGAATCCCAAATCGAATTTTGAACCTGGGTCGATAATCAAGGCGAAAGTGACGGTTCTGGCCGAAGGTGTGCACGGTTCGCTGGCTCGTTTTGCGCGCGAAAAAATACCTGCGCTGAGTGCCGGGAGAATGCCGCAGACGTATCTGACCGGTGTCAAGGAAGTCTGGGAAGTACCGGAAGGGCGAGTCAAGGCCGGGCAGGTTATTCATACGATTGGCTGGCCTATGCCCAATTGCGAATATGGTGGCAGCTGGACGTACGCGATGTCTGACCGGATAGTGTCGGTCGGTTTTGCCGTTGGTCTTGATTCTCCCGATCCGACTAACGATCCACATCACAAGTTTCAGCGTTTCAAGAGTCATCCGATAATCCGTCGCATACTACAGGGTGGCACCATGTTGCACTACGGCGCCAAGACGATGCCGGTGGCGGGGCTTCATGCCGTCCCACAGCTTTACGGTGACGGTCTGTTGATGTGTGGTGACTCCGCTGGTCTGCTCAATCCCCAGCGACTCAAAGGGATTCATCTGGCGATCAAATCAGGTATCATGGCTGCCGAGACAATTGTTGACGGTCTCAAGGCCGACGATTTCTCGGCTACAATCCTCAGTGGTTACCAGAGGCGTTTTGAATCAAGCTGGGTACACAAAGAGCTATTTAAGACGCGTAATTTTCACGCCGGTTTCAAAGGTGGTCTCTATTCGGGGCTGTTTCATGGCGTGGCTCAGATGCTTACCGGAGGGAAAGGGCTGTTCAATCGCCGGTCGCATAAACAGGATCACGAGTATGTCCTGACAAAGACCGAGTTTGCCGGGAAGTTTGGTCACGAAGCGAAAAAATCAGAACTTACTTTTGATAACGAATATCTCTTTGACAAGCTGACCGATGTTTACAAGTCCGGCACTCAGCATGAAGAGGAACAACCGGCACATTTGGTTATCACTGATCCTGATATCTGTAACGATCAATGCACCCGCGAGTATGGTAATCCCTGTCTCTATTTTTGCCCGGCTCAGGTTTACGAAATGGTTGACGATCCGGATCGACCGGGACAGGAGAAGCTGCAACTGACGCCATCTAACTGCATCCATTGCAAGACCTGCGACATTGCTGATCCATACCAGGTGATTCGTTGGGTGACGCCTCAGGGTGGGGAAGGTCCGAACTACACCAACATGTAATGCTGCCATCGAAATTATCGCGAGCTTGTGCAAATAGAAAGGGGCTCTCGCAGTTGCGAGAGCCCCTGAACTTTTTTAAGGGAAATCAACGACAGGATTACATCGTTGTATCAATCGGTTGGACTTTATCCACGAAATTAATAATCTCCGATTGTTCGACCAACTGCTGGTACCAATCATTGTATAGTCGTTGGCGTTTGTCGGTAAGGACAGCATCGGCAATCGAATCGTGAGCTTCGTTGTAGGTGGTGAGATCGAGTGTAGATTTCTCCAGAAGTTCAAAGATCACACAGCCTTGATTGTGGTCGATCGGCTTGGATACATTGCCTATCTCAGCGAGGGAGAAGGCTCCACCAACAGCGCGGGGGTCCATCCCGACCCCGGCGATAGCCCGCTTCCGGGTGAACTCATTGGAAGTGACATATTCTCTGCCGATCTTTGACGCTGCTTCAGAAAGCGAAGCTCCCGCCGCCATTTCATCATAGACAGCCTGGGCCGTGTCCCGACAGATTACAGTAGCCTTCTCATTACGCCAGTCCCGAGTGACGCGAGTTTTGACATCTTCAAGCGGTGGCACACCAGCCGGTAGCTTTCTTGATATCCGGGCAATCAAGTAGCCGGGGCGGCCTATCCGAATGTCGCTGATATCGCCGATCTGACCTTCAAAGGCAAAATCGTTGAGAGCCAAGTCTTCACCGAGCATTCCCACCGAAGCGCCTCGCGGAAACGGAGAGGTCTCGCCTACAGTAAGCTGCATTGTCTCGGCAAGAGTGGCGAAGTCTTCGCCGCTGGCGGCCTGAGCCCTGAAACTCTCAAGGCGGGCTCGTATCTCCTCAAGTGTTCTTGGAGAAACTTCAATCCTGCGAAGAATATGGGACACGTGGGCCTTCTTCTTGCCATCTTCGGTTTTGTATCCATGATGTTTGACAAAATGCCAACCGAAGCGGGTTTTGAAGGGTTCGGAAATGTCGCCGTCTTTGAGAGCAAAGACAACACTGTCAAACTCAGGGACCATCTCACCTTCTGCAAAAAAGCCCAGGTCGCCACCTTCGGGTGCCGATCCATCCTGCGATTGCTGTTTAGCTAACTCCGCAAAATCGGACCCGGCCATCGCCGAGTCGTAGATTGGTTTGATATCGTTTAAGATAAGCTGCCAGTCATAATTGGTTGGCTCATCCTTTAGCGAAACGTATTGAAAGGCGGCTTGTTCTTCGGTAGCATATTTGTCACCATGTTCGGTGTAGTAGCGGTTCAATTCCTCATCTTCGGGTTCACCAACTGCCGCTGTGTATTCGCTCAAAGGAACGTTAACATAGCCAACTTTGATCTTCTCTTGCTCGGAGATGAAAGCGTGTTTCACTTCCGGTTCGGTAATGAGGGCTGCCTGCACGATGATCTCCTGAAGTTTCAGGCGGGAGATATCATCCTTGATGGCAGGCTCAATAGAACGCCAGAATCCGGCTGCCTGGGGATCGGCCATGCCCAATAGGTATTTCTGGTAATCGAACTGACCGTTAGTCTGGAACGCCT
>DAOUUR010000235.1 GCA_030668045.1 bacterium | reverse complement strand
TCAGAAGGATCAGCGCCTCGTTACTCTCACCTGCGGCAAGAATTTTCCCTGCGACCACCTTGACGGTATCGCCCGACAGGTTTTCGCCAAACATCGCGAAGTCCTCAACCATGCCTGTCGATTCATCAGCAATAAACTTCTTTTCAGAATTGCCAAGGGTTGCTGAGATGACCGGTTCGATCTCTTCAGGGTAGAGTTGTCTAAACAGATGGTATTCAGGATCGACTTCAACGGTAGTAGCGCCTTCCGGAAGAGGTATTGTGAATATCGAGTCTTCCGATACTAAGACCACCGAAGTATCCCATATCATCTCGACACCGGAGAACCTCAGAGGTACTTTGAGCTGGTAGTTCTGGCCGCTTTTTTCCATCAACCTCAATTGCAGGGAACGGTCGAGATCTTCTGCAGTTATCGCCAGGCTGACGATGGCGATATCAAGCACAGGTGCCCCCGGCCTGTCTATCCACTGTGGGATAATATGAGAAAGGTCTGCCCCGCTAACCTTTTCAAACCCATCTATCCATTCTTCCCACGATATCTGTGTTTCCCGGTAGTCCGCGTATATTTGTTTCCAGGTTTGGAAAAACGGTTCGGTTCCTATCTCTTGCTCGATCATATGGTACACCATCATGGCCTTGTTGTACCCGATCGTGCGCGTATTGGGGCTGGTGCGTGACTGGAATTCCCTGATCGGGAAGTCATTTCCTTCGTTGACATAGCTATCATATTGCTTCAGGATGTTCTTCCGGTATGCTTGCGCTGCGGCAGGTGAACGCATCAGCTTATACCGATAGTCGGCGCCGTAAACAGTTGCCGCTTCACACCAATTGCCTCGCTCATAATCCACGTACACGCTGTTGCCCCACCAGTTGTGGAGCACTTCGTGACCCAGTGATGTCAGTTTGATAAATGGGAGCCGCAATACTTGCTGGCCGAGCAGAGTCCAGGCCGGCATGCCATAGCCGGTCGGGAAGTAATTTTCCGCCACTGTGAACCTGTCGTATGGGTAGGGACCGATGAGATCGGTGTACATGCGGATGTAGCCTGCTGCGGCATTGAGATAGCCGTCGATCAGGCTAGTGTCCGCCTCGAAGAAATAACAGGCCACTTCCACGCTATCGACCCAGGTTGACCGGGCGACGTATGGTGCCGCCATGAACATACACCCGTCTGATCTAAACGGGTTCTCCCACGTCTGTACTTTCCGCTCATTGCCTGTTTCCGACGATAGTCTATTACCATCGCTAATCGACTCCCAACTATCTGGAATGTCAGCAGTCAGTCTGAACTTCGCCAGCGATTCGTCACCACGCGGATAGTAGAAGGCGGCTGAACTCAAATAAGCTCCCTCCTCCAGGATCGTACCGAAGACTTCCGCCCCGACCCTCTCGTTGGAAAAACGGATATTACTAACATCCTGGTAGAATTCCGCTTGGTAGTTCATTAGGAACGGAAATGTTCCGTCCCGGTCAAATTCGAACAAGACTATCTGAGCCTGACCGGTAGTGTCGGTCTCGGGCAGGTTATCTCCAAGCTCGGATTCCAATTGTTCAATATTTGCCATCTGAACCGCGCGAAACTCCACCGGTTCCCCGCCGATATGAAACAGTTCTATCTGGGCCGTGTGACCAAGCTCAAAGAGATTCCATCCCTTGTGAACTTGTACCAAGCCTGAATCAATCACATCCACCTTATGTGAGGGGACGTCGATCGTTAGCCGAATATTGTGACTGTCAAATGAGACCTGAGGCACTGCCACCGTTTGGGAGCATGTGCAGATCAAAGCCAGAGCCGGCAGTAACAAAGTGCCGAGAAGGAACCTGCTGATCATATCTTTCGCCTTTCAGATAATTGTTTACGAATTGAACCGGAATTATTATCCCGAAACATCTATTTTCACCATTTCGAGAAGATATAAAGAAGTCTTTGTAAAGGCAATCGGTCTGATTCGGAGGATTGGAAAAGCCGGAGAATCATATTTGAGGCGCTTATTAGACGGAAGGCAGCGACGTTACTGGCGAATTCGTCCGGGGTCCGGGGTTCAAGTCCCGGCACCGCTATTACCCCCGTATCTTCTTGGAATCCACGCTGTCTGCATGATTCCACCTACATGATTATAACAAGCTTGCCGATCTGCACCTGACCGTCGGTGGTCTCAACTGTCCAGTAGTACAATCCGGAAACCGTCATCTGCGTGTTCCGTGTGATCAAATTCCACTCAGCGTGATTTGCCGAAGGATCGTCAGCCTCTTTCTCATGTACGATCTCTCGCACCAGGTCACCATCAAGCGTGAATATCCGAATCGTACAGCGGTGGGGGATATTGGCAAAATTGATTACCCGCGTACGGTCAACCGGTCGATCAAATTGTGTGCGGGCTTCCAGGCCGCTACTCCGGTAGTTACCGTCGCTACGATACGGATTGGGATAGACGTAAGCGTTGCCGCCGCTACCGGACTTGATCTCCGAGGTCGAGGCATAGGCCATCCGTGCGCCGTTGGTCACCGAAGTTTCCAGTGATTCCAACCCCGATTCGGGAGAGCCATAGTCGAAGGCAGTGACACTGACCCAATACGGTACAGTCGAGAGGAGATTGTCGATAGTAAAGTCGTACTCGAAATACTTAAGGTAGCCATCGTCGGTAAGTTCGTCGGCCAGCGCAGAATCTGGATTGAGGTTGGTGGGATATGGCAGATCTGTTCCGTATGTTTTCCGTATCGGTGTAGTGACGCCGAGTTGGGAGGTATTGAAATCCTGTGGCACAAAGTAGAACACCGAGTCAGGAAAATCTGGATGCACAAACGGCGAGCGTCTGGTGTAGATGTTCGGATCGAAATTGGGGTCGGGGCATGAGTCACCGTATAGACATTGCAAGTCCTCAAGCGACATCGGCACACCGTCCAGTACATAATCGGCTCGCGGACGATGGTTCTCGTTCCAGACATACTTGTTGTAATCTTCCCGATCATACGATGCCACCATGAAATAGCTGTCCTTACGTTCATCACGCGCGAGATAGATACGGTAACCCTCGAAGTCGATCAGCGAGGAGAAGATGTCCCGAGTCGTCTCGGATCGCTGGCCGTTGAATCGGATGTGAAGCCTGTTCGTTGAGGATGTAATCCAGACCTCGGGTGCCGGTGGTGGCGTTGCGCCGCGGAAATCGGGAACACCGTCGCCTTTGTAGAAAAGCGTGTCGCATACATCGAGACTCCATGTTGTATCGTACTGAGGCGGATCGGTGCTGATTGTGTCAATGTAGTCGATTGAGGAGTCGGTGCAGCAGGTTCGAGCCTCGCCGAAGTATCCATCGCCGTCGGTATCAACGCCGGGATTGTCATATATCCATGAAGCCCACGTGGCGTTGTTGGCGAATCCGGAGAAGTCAAGATTGTCTGTGTATAGATACGGATTCTCCTCAAGGTTGTCGCGATTGTTTGGAACCCGATGAAGCGAATCACCGGCAACATAGGCAAAAGAAACAGGCAGTGTCTGTCCGGGGCTGATTTGAAACGGTCCGAACGACAGCAGGTAGCGAGTATCGAACCCATCGGCATAGTCGGCGGCGAGGGTCTGGTTGGGGTAGAGCCAGAGCGTATCGTTTTCGGTAATGCTGGTGGTGAAAACCTGGTTGTAATCAAATTCCTGGTTGCTCATGACGTAGTACTTGTTGGCATCACCTTCGGGTGTACCCACGCCGCCGGTGCCGAAATCACGAAACACTTCTTTGCGGCGTCCCACTTCCGATTTTTCGCGCGGGCCAAAATCGAGATTGGGGCTCGGGTTGGAAATCCACCAGTTGAAAGATACGTCCAGTTCCTCCGACGGTGTCCTGATGATGCGAGTGCCGGTGACGTGCGGGCTGGGATGGAAGTTGCCGTCGCCATAAACAAAATCGAGGTCGCCGTTGTCATCGGCAATCCAGGCTGCGAAAATCGTATCTTCAAACGTGCAGTCACCCTGCGCAACCGGGTACGTATGCAGAAAACCGCAATGGTCATCGGTGAATTTGTTGCTGGCGAGGCAGTCAAAACAGACCATGCCGTCAACATAGATACCCAAGTACATGTCCTCAAGCTGGGAAGTACCGATATTCTTGACTTTGTAGTCGAACAGGACGAAATCATCCGCATACGAGTATGACCATGCGTACGAGTTCTGGGTAACTTCGATATGCAGTGGTATGTGTGGCCGTCCGGAGATATCGACATCAATTCCCTGGGTGTATGTGTCGGTATAGACGCAGACGTAGTCTTCCTCGGATATCGCGCCTTCATAGTCGGCGTGGTTGGGGTCTTTGATCGAACGGTAAATCATCTCGCCGAAAGGGGCTTGATCGGGAAACATCTCGCGTGTTGTTTGCCAGCCATCGGCGCCGACCGAGACCAGAGTATCGCGTCCGACAACTGCTCCGATCCAGAAAGACCCGGCAAAGAGGTACTCGACCTTTGAGCCTCGTGGATACTGGCAGGAGTATGGTATGGCTTCGCCGGTGAACCAGTCGGTCGATGCGCCCGGATGATTGTAGAGGCCGAACGTGCCGTTGTTGGCGACGGCCAATTCGATCTTGCCGACACGGTGCGCTACCAGAGCGTGAGCCGGGGCGCCATCGGCAGCGAAAACGTGCGAGTCAAGCCGGTTGCCAGCGTTGGGGTTCAACACTGCTGAGACATCGGCGGGGAAAGAGATGCCGACCAGAAACAGTGCTATAAGAAGTCTCAGATTGACCGTGCTCACAACCTGTGTTTCTCCTAGTGTCCGTGCGTGACCATCTAATATAGTGATAACAGGGGGGGAGTGTTATTCAAAGGTTTATTGCTGGGGGAGTTGGTTCAAAGAGAAAAAGCAGAACCATTTCGGGTTCTGCCTTTACGTATTCCTTCATCTAGGCATGTCAGCTAGAATAACG
>DAOUUR010000010.1 GCA_030668045.1 bacterium | reverse complement strand
TCCAAGTCTATCTATTATTTGCATCTATCTGTATCTCTTAACACGGATCGGACAGCCCGGTTCCAGAAAACCTTGCTCTGGGATAAAATCACCAGAATATTCTGCCGTTTCCTCCTATTACCACTGGCGTCAAATATAATTGCATGGGAAGCGCCTGACCACAAAAAAGTGGCGGCAGACTATCCTTTCACAGTCACTTTCTGCGGGTAGGACGTCCGTCCTGCGAACGCTCGGACCTGCTCGGCGAAAGCTTCAAGTCTGGTTTCCTCACCGGTATCGTGGAGTCCCTCGTAGCTAATATTGAGCCAGGGGATCCCTTCCAGATCGTCACTCACAGTTTTTGACAACGAGCTGACCACCGTACCGGGCATACAATTGAACGGCATCGCGTTGATGATACCTGCCGCCCCGTTCCAGGCCATCTCGGTAGCCTTGCCGATCGAAAGAATCGCCTCACCTTTGTAATCAATTGGCAGATATTGGGTAGCTATTTTCATGCTCCGTCGGACCGGATACTCGTGACCGAGATCAAAGTGCTGACTGAAACGGTTGATCAGCCGACGCTCAACCCATGACTGCACAACCAACTGCGTACCGGATTGAAGCATGCCGCCAAAGTCCCGCCGGATCCACGAATCACGGAGATACGTATGGGAAGTGTAAAGCGGCCATTCGGCAAAACTGGCCAGCCACACTTGCAAACCCAACCCCTCAAGCTTTTCAACAAGGTGGTTGTTGGAAAAGCGGTTGTTGCGAAGGAATATCTCTCCTACAACTCCCACCACCGCTCTGTTGGTACGAGCGACAGGAACCTCAGCAAAATCACGGGCAACATCGACCGCCAGCTTCTCCAGAGACTCATCATTTTTGATCGCTTGTCCCATCCGAGCCATCGAGCGAAGGTACACTTTTTCGGTCTCGCCCTTGTTGATCTCGTACGGTCGGGTTCGGTGAAGCATCTTGATCAGACAATCGATAAAGATGATCCCGCTCCAGGCTGCACGACGGAAATTGGTACCGTCGAGGCCAAAGTTGTCGTAGCCATCTTCGGAATTGGGCGAAAATATCGGGATATCATCATAGCCAAGATCATCCAGTACCAGTCGGTGGAATTGTCGATAGAGACCAAACCGACACGGTCCACCGGCACCCGGCATCAGGAAGACTGAACGCTTGCGATCAAAAGAGGGCGATTTGATTTTCCGGACCATATCACCGGTGGTAACAACACACGGGAAACACTCTTTGCCTGTAGTGAGCTTCTTGCCATGCTCAAGCGATAGCTCGTCGGACTCTTCCAGAACCTCCGCCGTCAGGCCGCATCGTTCAAAGGCCGCCTTGAAGGCATAGGCGTGATCGCACATATTGGGAATGAAGATTGTCTTTTCAAACGGTCGGAATTCGTCCGATGAGAGATGGAAGTTCGTCACGGGAGGCTTAAACTTGTAGAAACGCAACGAGTCAACAAAGGCCTCGCACCGAGTAATCAGACCCGCATCGGCTGAGTGCTCGTCAAGTTCGAGCTGAAGGTAGGGCTTGCCTGCCATCCTCTTGCGGAAGAAGTGGGTAATAAACGAGTCGGGACCACATCCAAACGATGAGATGTAAATAGCGTACAAGTTGGGATGCTTGCGGATATATTCCGCCGCCGAGAGAATGCGCCGCCCATAGCGCCAGTACATGTGGGAGAGGTCCTCTTCGCATTCGTCAAGCGGAAGGAACTCGATTGGAATCGCCTTGAGGCGGAGATTGCGCAGCTTATTTGGCAGTTGCAGAGAGAGTTTTGGATCGAAACCATTATACGGGCGACTGACAACCACCAAGGCCTTCTCCTCAGGTTTCAACTCGGCCAGAATCTTCCGGCCTTCCTGCTGGCAGCCATCCTTGAATTTCTTGAACGCCTCAAGACCGGCATCAATAGCCACACCAAACTCCTTGCCGCCAAGCTTGAATTCCGAAATTAGAGGGCGGAGTTTGGTTCGCAGATCGTCAGGGTCATAACTCAGCGATATCGCCGAATGAACAAGTCGAACGCCGTTGGTGTCAAAATCGAACCTTGTCTTCAGCGCCGATCCGATTGTCTGAACGTAGGGGCAGATAAAAGCTCCGCAATCTTTTTCTTCGGATTGATCAGTCACTCGGATGATTGACGGCAGGAAAACGTAGTCAACATTCTGACCGATCAAGTTGGCGACATGACCGTAGGCAAGTTTTATCGGGAAACAAGTCTCGGCAACAAACAGCTCAAGAGAGTCTTCTACAATCTTGGTATCCGATTCATTTGATATGATAACCTCAAACCCGAGCGATTCAAAAAAGGCTCGCCAGAACGGGTAGTATTCATAGAAATGAAGCGCCCGCGGCAGGCCTACTTTCCCTCTTGAAATAGACGGACGTTCAGACTCAATGTACTGCTTGAACAAGAGTCGGTGATATTTAGCCACATAGCCAGCCGGGAGACGTTCTTTCTTGCCGGTGCTTACTTCGTACTTTTCGCAACGGGCACCGTAGAACAACGGGGCCTCACCTTCGATATCAACGCGACGTATCTCACACTGGTTGGAGCAATCTTCGCACGAGAAAGTACTGACACTGTATTTGCGTTTGTGAAGATCAAAACCCTTGAATTGAGTCTGGAACTGCGGGTCGTCTGCCTGCTCAATGGCGAGAATAGCTGCGCCGATTGCACCGGTGACATCGTGATGCGGCGGCACGGTAACTGTCTTGCCGGTCAATTTTTCAAATGCGGCCACCACCGCTTTGTTCCAGGCGACACCACCCTGGAAGAATATATTGTCGCCGATCCGTCGGTCGCCCACTACTTTCGTCAGATAGTTGCCAACAATTGAGTAGGCCAGTCCGGCCAGAAGGTCATCGACCGATGCCCCGGTACGCTGATGAGTCACCAGGTCCGATTCCATAAACACTGTGCAACGTTCACCGCAACCAACCGGGCAAGATGATCTTAAAGCGCTGTCGGCAAATTCTTTTTCGATGTCGATATTGAGTTTCTCGGCCTGCTCCTGCAGAAATGATCCGGTACCAGCAGCACATACCTTGTTCATCTCAAAATCGACCACAGCTTTATCGTCGATAGAAATGAACTTGGAATCCTGTCCACCGATTTCAAAGATCGTGTCAACAGTCGGATCAATACTCACCGCAGCCGTTGCCTGAGCGGTAATTTCATTGCGGACAACATCAGCGCCGACAAAATCACCAATCAGATAGCGTCCCGATCCGGTCGTACTGACCGCCTTCACTTTCACACGGTCGCCCACTTCCTCGCCGATCTCTTCAAGGCCTCTTCGCACCGCTTCTATCGGACGGCCCTCGGTCATCAGGTATCGACGCGCGATCACCTCGTGGTCGTTGTCAATCAAAACGAGATTGGTCGATAGTGAGCCGACATCGATTCCAAGATAAACTTCACGGCCATCAATATCTTGCGGACGAGGGGCGAGAGTCTTGCCATAATGCTTGGTATCAGGGTTGATAAAAACCAGCGCCTGGCGTCCCGAGTTGGCGACTTGACGGTACTTGAGATAAGCGGTGATGTCGTTGGGGTCAAACCGGCCTGCCTCGACTTTCTCAGTGATTGCCATATGAGCAGCGCCGAGCGCACCCATGACATTGAAATGCTCCGGCACGACCAGCTCGTTCTCGGCCTGATCAAGCAGCTCGGAAAAAGCTCGCACCATCCCAGGATTGGCCGCGACTCCGCCCTCGAAGGCTATCGGTGATTCGAGTTTTTTCCCTCGAGCTATTGTGCTGTTAAAATTCCGCGCCACCGCAAAACAAAGTCCGGCGACAATATCATAGTCGGGAGTGGCGATCTGCTGGAGATGAATCATATCAGACTTGGCAAACACCGAACAACGCCCGGCAATGCGGGGTGGGTTTTTTGACTTGAGCGCCATGCGGCCAAATTCGTCCTCAATCGATATCTTGAGGCGTCCGGCCTGCTGATCAAGGAACGAACCGGTCCCGGCGGCACACTGGGCGTTCATGGCAAAATCTGAAACGACGTTTTTCTCTCGGTCGAGCAGAAGCAGCTTGGAATCCTCTCCCCCCATCTCGATAACCGTTCTCACATCAGGGAGATAGTGCAGGTTGGCCGCACCGAGGCATCCAATCTCACCAAAGAACCGACCACCCAAGATACTCTGAGCAGTCTTCCCGCCGATACCGGTATGCCCTACGCTTATTTCTTGTTGGCCCAGATCACCAAACTCTTCGGTGAGAACCAGACGCAAAGTTTCAAACGGGCTGCCGAGAAATCTGCGGTAAGCCTTTCGAGTAATGATACCATCTTCGAGTAGAACGACCTTAACAGAGACCGAACCAATATCAATGCCCAAGCTTTTTCTAATATCTGACATTCCAGAATCAAACACTCGGCCAACCAATTTGCAAGACATAAATCGAATGTGAAGAGAATTACAATAATCGTTGTATTCAGCCGGAATTGCGGTATATTCGCATCCTTTAGTGGAAGACCCCGATGAGAGCACTGGTTCAACGCACAAAGGAAGCACAACTTTTTATCGACGGTCGTCCTCATTGTGAAACCGGTTGTGGTCTGCTTGCATTGTTTGGAACACGAACCGGCGATGGCGAAGTATCCTGCGACTATCTGGCCGACAAGCTGGTCAACCTGCGGATTTTCGAGGATGACGACGGGAAGATGAACCGCTCGGCGTTTGATGTCGAGGCTGAGATTATGATTGTCTCGCAGTTCACCCTTTATGCCGACACCCGCAAGGGGCGGCGACCGGCTTTCACTGATGCGATGGAACCGGTTGAGGCTGAGAGGCTTTACAAGTTATTTACGGAGCGGGTCGGTGCCTCGGGCCTGACCGTTCGAACAGGAGTTTTTGGAGCAGTAATGGATATCAAATTCACAAACCACGGACCGGTGACAATTCTCTTAGAACATGAAGCATAATCATATCAAAGAACTGGCCCGGCGGTATGAATTGATCCTCGGCTCCCGCTCCCCCAGGCGAAAAAGTCTCCTTGAGGAAATCCCGGTCCCGTTCAAACAAATCATCCCCAAACTGGAAGAGAAGCGACTCGACCATGAGGAGCCTTATGATTTCGCCTGTCGTCTGGCTGAGGACAAAGCGCTGTCAATAGCCCTGAGGTTGACCGAGCGACAGGTTGTCCTCGGCTGCGACACAATCGTAGTTCTCGACGGAGACGTGCTGGGCAAACCGACCAACCGTAGCAATGCACTGGACACTCTGACGCGTCTGGTCGGCAATCAGCACACTGTGTGCACTGCCCTGGCTCTTGCCTCCAACAAGGGGCTGCTGGCCTCGGCCTACGCTCTGACAGAGGTCTTTTTCAACCCAGTATCCCGAGAACAACTGGAAGATTACATCGGAACCGGCGAACCGATGGACAAGGCCGGAGCCTATGGTATTCAAGGAATGGGGGGTTTTTTGGTTGACAGAATAGAGGGTAGTCTGGATAATGTAATTGGCCTGCCGAGAGATCTGTTGGACGATCTAGCTGAAGGAATTATAGGCTTTTAACGGTATATATATGAACGAGATT
Source organism: bacterium (assembly GCA_030668045.1). Classification (GTDB taxonomy): domain Bacteria; phylum Zixibacteria; class MSB-5A5; order GN15; family FEB-12; genus DAOUUR01. Next base: position 10,747 of record DAOUUR010000010.1, on the reverse strand, counting down.
CGCGCAAAACTTGGAGAGCTACTACTACTAGAACGGAAACGCCGCAATCTTGATCTGGAAGATCTCGCCAAGGAATTGAAAATACCGCTGGAGAGTCTTGAGGCGGTCGAGGAAGGCAACATCGACAACTTGCCGTCCGAACTCTATTTCGGTCTGTTCGCTAAGTCCTACTGTGAAGCTGTCGGTATCGACTACCAGCGCACCCTTGAAGCAATAACCGAAGAATTGGGCGAACTGGTTGACCAACCAACAGGCAAACCTCGGGTCGGGCAAAAGAAGGATAAAGCCGCCAAGGATTCATCGCAGGCATCGACCAGAGAGCAAATAGAGCAACCAGCGCCGGAAGATTCCTCCACCAACATCAAGAAGCTCGGACTCTGGCTCGGATTTGCGGTGGTCGCTTTCGTCATTTTCGTTTTCGCCAGCAAGCTTATTTCAACCGATGGTGACGAGACGGACCCTGCCCCGACCGAGCAAACAGAAAGTCACGATATTGACAGTCCCGAGGATAACACTGCCCCTGAAGAGAATAACGTCTATGCCGACTACGATTGGAACACACCCGCATATCAGAAGCCGGAACCGTTCACACTCCGGCTGATCGCTCGGGGCGAAAGCTGGGCGACTATCTTTACCGATGGCGACACCGCTATTTTTCGCAACCTGATACCGGGACGAGAATATGAGGCGACCGCAAAGTATAGAATGAGAGTGTCGGTGGCTATCCCCTCGCTTATTGATATCCAACTCAATGGTCAGACAGTAGACCTGGTCGATCCAGCACGCCGCCGGATATCAAGGGTACAAATAACACAGATCAATCTTGATTCGATACTTAATCCGCCGACTCCGCCACAGGATTCGGCCACCCTTCCGGAGATAAACACAACTCCGGAACAATCGCAGGAAACGCCCGACAGTACGGAGAACACAGCCGATGAGTCTTAGAAGTGTAATTGCTCAGATGAAGATTCGCCACAGGCGTGGCCAGGTAGTACTGGAACCACTCAACGTACCGGCCGACTTGATGAAGCCGAAACATGTTCTGGTTTGTCTCCCATCCGGCCTGCGAGAGTTGACTATCGTCAAGCAATTCCTGCCGACAATCGCCGAGGTGTTCCACCCTGCCGATATTACTTTGCTATCGATGCCCGGTATCAAGGTTAAGGACATATTCCCCCGGAAAGGTTTCCAAATTCTCTCACCATCGGTTGAACAACTGACCTGGACGGGCCTGCCAAAAAAGAGCTATCTGAGTACGCTGCAAGAATACAAGTTTGATACTGTTCTCGACCTCAACCTGGAACCATCGGCTTTCACCTCGTGGGTTCTGCTGAATTCCCCTGACACGGTCAGAATTGGCCGAGGCAATTTTCTGGGCAAGCCATTTTATAACGTTGAGATCAAAACGAAATACCTGCGTGATGAACGTAATATTTACCGCTCGTTGCTGGAGACCGTCGAGACCCTCAAAAACGGTTCCCCCGGCACCACAGCCAGCCGCAAGTAGTCAGTTTCGGAGGAAATGTGTACGTTAAGAAAATCGATATCGTAGGTTTTAAATCGTTCGCCAATAAGACAACTATCTACTTCTCCAATGGCGTTACGGCCATTGTTGGTCCAAATGGTTGCGGGAAGACCAATGTCCTGGACGCCCTTCGCTGGGTGCTGGGCGAGCAGAAAGTCACCCTCTTGCGCGGCAGCAAGATGGAAGAGGTGATTTTCAATGGTTCCCGCGACGCCAAACCGTTGGGGATGTCGGAAGTCACGCTCACTCTGGTCAATAATCGCGGTGTTCTACCTACTGAGTATTCCGAAGTTCAGATCACGCGCCGGCTTTTCCGTTCCGGTGAGTCGGAGTATCTGCTCAACAAAGTGCCATGCCGTCTCAAAGACATCTCCGAGCTATTCTATGACACCGGTGTGGGGGCGCATTCTTACTCGGTGATTCAGCAGGACATGATCGAAGCGGTTATCTCCGACAAGGCCGAGGAACGTCGTTTCCTCTTTGAAGAAGCGGCCGGTATCACTAAGTACAAGCAGCGTCGCAAAGCTGCTGTCAGGAAACTCGATGCTACTGAAAATGATTTTCTCCGTCTCAATGATATTCACGCCGAGGTTCAGACACAGGTCCGTTCGCTCAATCGACAGTACCGAAAAGCGGATCGTTACCAGAAGATCGTCGATGCTGTCAAAGCGTGGGAACTCCACTTAAACGCTGACCGTCTGAAGACTATTGAGAACGAACGACGCGAAGTTCGGGCTTCCGTTGACGGTCTGACCGATCAACTGGTTGGCAGAGAAGCATCGCTGGACAGTGTTTCGGCTGCCCTTGAGACCGATCGAAAAGAACAGATTGATCTGGAACACCGCCTCAACGGCATCAGCAACGAAGCCTACGACGCGTCGGAAAAAGCCCACACGCTTGAGAATGAGATATCGATTCTGCGTGAGAAGCGTTCCCACGCCAGAGAGTTGATCGAACGAAATCAGAACGACATCAAGGCGCTGGTCGCTCGTTCGGAATTGTTGACCGAGCAGATCGGTGAAACAGAAGGCGAACTGAATCTCCAGAAGGCCGACGTTGAAAGCATTGCCGCTCGTCTAGCTGGTTCGGAGACTTCCCAGGTTGAAGCAGATCGAGCCCTCTTGACCGCCCGTGCCGGTAAGGATCAGGAGAATCGGAAACTGATTGATCTCGAAGGCAGAATTTCATCGGGACGCACCGAAGAGGAAAATGTTCGTCGCCAGGAAGAAGAGCTTAACCATCTGCTGGCCAATGCGGACAAAGAAATTGCGGAAAATCAGACTGCGGAGAAAGAGAATCTCGGTCATCATAACGACGCACAGCAGAAGCTTAATCAGCTCGTGGGGAACAAAGCCGAAACTGACGAGAAGATTGTATCGGTCAATAACGAACTTGCGCAGCTGACTGAGCAGATCGAAGAGTTGACACAGGAGATCACGACCGCCACCGCTTCAGTCGAAGCCTGCCTGGCACGCAAGAACCTGTTGAAAGAAATGATGCTCTCTTATGAGGGTTACGAATCTGGCGCTGTTGCAGCGATGGAATCGCGCGACAGTTGGCCAGCCATTGTTAGTACGGTTGCCGAAGCATTTGTTCCGACAAAAGGCCTTGAGGTTGCCGTCGAAGTCGCTCTGGGTGAGTTGGCGGGATTTATAATCTGCGGGGAGCGAAAGACTGCCGAGGAGATTATTCGATTCCTGCAGAATGAGGGTAAGGGACGGGTTGGCATTCTGGTACCGGACAGCGGCACCCTGAATCCGCTGGTGAAGCGCCCCGAACTCGACCTGCCTGAATTCACCGGATGGATGGATGCTTTTGTGTCTACCTCCGAGAATCTGCGTCCGCTGATGGAAGCTGTTCTTTCCCGGGTGGCTGTCTTTGAAGCTGGTGCTGATCCCACGCAGTTGCTGGAACGTCTCCCCTATGGATTCAAGGCTGTTTCAACCGACGGCACGCTCTACAGCAAGAACGTGATCGCCGGAGGTTCGGAAGACAAGTTCCCGCTCTTCAGGCGCAAGGAAAAAGTAGCTGAGCAGGAACAGGCTGCTGCTACGCTCCAGCAGACACTTAGCGATCTGGAGAACCGTCGCAATCAAACTATCGCTCGTCAAGCCGCGCTTCGCACCGAGATTACCGGTCATAACGAAAACCTCATGTTGATTTCCGAGGAGATTGAGCAAGCGCAGCAGACGTTGAACGACTTGAAGTATCGACTACAAACTATCGGTAACGAGATAGCGCGAGTCGGCAGGGAAAAGCAAGCCACTTCGGGCAAGCTTGAGCAGCTCCGTCATCGTCAATATAATTTGGGACTTGACACCTCTTCCCTCTCCGGGGAGAAGGCCTCGTTGATGAGCGTCATCACCGCCTCCGACACCGAGCTTGAGAAGTTAGAGGCTGCCGCTGCCGCCTGTCAGGAGAAAGTGTCTAACCTGCAGGTCGAAACCGTTGAAGCCCGCAGTCGCATTGAACAAACCGAAAGTAAAATCACACATCAGAGTGAATTAAACAACGAACTTGATAATACGCGAGTCATCAAGTCGAAGGAAATAGACCAGGCCCGAGAGATGATCGAACAATCGGGCGGGCAGATTGACGATCTTGAAGGCAATCTCAAAGAGATCTTCGAGCAGCGCAACAAAATTGGCAACCGGCAAAACCTGCTCCGATCGTCACAGGGAGAATTGCAGGAGAAGGTCAACGAGAAGGAAGCGAAGCTCAAACTTCTTCGTTCCGAAAAAGACGAGCTCAGTAGCAAGCTGCACCAGTTCGACATCCGGCTGACGACTATAGAGTCCGAAGCCAACACTATCCAGGAACGGATACGAGAGGAATATGATGTTGATATTCGTTCCATCGAAGCTCCGTCTCCCGATGAAACGGTCACTGCCGATCAGGCTGCTGAAAAACTCCAGACGCTCAAGGAGAAGGTCAAAAATTTCGGCGCGGTCAATCTACTCGCTCTTGAGGAATACCAGGTGGCCTTCGACCGTGAGAAATTCCTGCGGGAACAACTGGAGGACCTTGCTGCCGCCAAGAAAGACCTCAATGAAACAATCGGTCGCATCAACAATACCGCACGCCAGTTGTTTGAAGATACGCTTGCTAAAGTACAGGAGCATTTCCAGAAACTGTTTATCGAACTCTTCACCGGCGGGGAAGCATCAATCCACCTTGAGGACCCAAGCGATCCGTTGGAGTCCAATATCGTGATCTCGGCTCGTCCCAAAGGCAAGAAGCTTCTTCCGATAACGATGATGTCCGGCGGCGAACGAGCCTTGACTGCGATTTCATTGCTATTCTCGCTCTACATGGTCAAGCCTTCGCCGTTCTGTATTCTTGATGAGATTGATGCGCCTCTCGATGATACCAACTGCCGCCGTTTCCTGAAGATCATTGCCCATTTCTCCAAGCAGACGCAGTTTATCACTATAACGCACAACAAGATTACGATGGAAGCCGCCCATAACCTCTACGGCATCACGATGGAACAACCGGGCATCTCAAAGCTTGTGGCCGTGAAATTCAACGATATTGCCGGCGATGTAACAGCTGCTGAAGACCTGGTCAATACCAGTGTTGCCGATGATCTCATCGAAAAACCAGAGACAACAATGCAAGCTCCGGCGATAGTCGAGGAGCAACCGGTGGAGGTCGTGGCCGACCCGGTGGAGGATACTCCGCTTCCCGAGACGATCGTCGACAGGCTGACACCGACTGTAACCGTTTCGGTGGAAAACGACGCTGACGATACCGAGTTGACGTAAGACTGTTTCATGGCCAATCCGTTCGACAAACTCAAAAAGTCGCTTTCTCGAACGAAAGACAATCTCTTCGGAAAAATCTCTGCCGTCCTGGGGCGCGAAAATATCAGTGACGACCTGCTTGATGACATTGAGGAAATCCTGATTGAGGCGGATATCGGCGTTCAGGCTTCGACTCGTTTGATCGAACGTCTCAGGGAGAGCGCATTAGAGAACCGGGTAACCGATGCTGACGATGTCTTCGCACTGCTCAAAAATGAAATTGCAATGATGCTCGGCGGACTCAAGCAAAGTACCGTCGTTGAGCCGAACGCTTCACCTGTGGTGTGGCTCATCGTAGGCGTGAACGGAGTCGGCAAAACTACTACAATCGGCAAGCTGGCCACGCTCTTTGCCACCGAAGGCAAGAAGACTATGATCGCCGCCTGTGACACATTCAGAGCCGCTGCTATCGACCAGATATCGATCTGGGCAGAACGCTCCGGAGTGGAGATCATCAAGTCTCAGGAGGGTGCCGATCCAGCCGCGGTTGCTTTCGACGCTGCCGCTGCAGCTCGCGCTCGTAACGCTGATATATTACTAGTGGACACAGCCGGACGGCTTCACACAAAATCGAATCTGATGGCCGAGTTGGAAAAGATTAAACGAGTCATGACCAAAGCTCTGCCCGATTGCCCGATCCACACTAAACTGATCCTCGACGGCACCACCGGCCAGAATGCTCTCTCGCAAGTGGCGGTATTCACCGATGCGATCGGCTGCGATGGCCTGATCATCACCAAGCTGGACGGCACCGCCAAGGGCGGCGTGATTATAGCCGTAGCTGAGGAGCTTGGCGTTCCGATTGATTACATCGGAATCGGGGAAGGGGTCTATGATCTCCAGCCGTTTGACGCCGACAAGTTCGCCGAGGCCTTGTTCGCATGAGAAAGACTTGTGACATTCGGACCAATGCTCGTCAGGAAATGATCGACATTACGTCGATGGTTCAAAAGGCGGTATCCGAAGTTGGCGTTACCGACGGGATTGCGATCTGCTTTGTCCCCCATACTACTGCCGCGGTTACGATTAACGAAAATGCCGACCCCGATGTTCGCCGGGACATCCTAGACAAACTGAGCAGGGAGATTCCTCAGCAGGATGGTTACCATCACGCCGAAGGTAACTCCGACGCTCACCTCAAAACTTCTCTGGTCGGTTCCTCCGAGCATATCCTGATTGAGAACGGCAACCTCATCCTTGGCACCTGGCAGTCAGTTTTTTTCTGCGAGTTCGATGGTCCAAGGATGCGGAAACTTATCATCAAGGTCAGCTCTCTTGGTTAGAATCCGAGTCATCGCAATTGGTAAGGACAAAGACCCGTGGGTCAGTCAAGCCTGCTCGCATTTTTCAAAACTAATATCCCGTTGGGCTCGAATCGAGTGGGTGCTCCTTCCCTCTCCAAAGTTGTCGGCCTCGCTCTCCCCCGGTGAGATTAAGAAAACCGAATCTACCCTTCTGAAAAAAGAGAGCGGCAAGGGCGTCATCATAGCATTGAGTGACAGCGGCCAGCGGCTTGACTCCGAATCTTTTGCAGAGTTTCTCCAGCAATTACAGAGTCAGGGTGGCTCAACCTTGAACTTCCTGATCGGTGGACCGTACGGTCTCAATGCTTCCCTGCTTGCCGATGCTGACCATGTGGTCTCGCTTTCGCCCTTGACATTTTCGCACCAACTGGTGAGGGTTGTTCTCGCCGAGCAACTGTACCGCGGTTTTTCTATTCTGCACGGTAGCGACTACCACAAATAGTAAAAGCGCCCGGCTTTGCAGCCGAGCGCTCTTTTGATAAGGGTATTAAGAGAAGGGGGTTTTTCTTATTTGAGCAAGATCATCTTCTTGGTCGCGTTGAACTCAGCGGCGTCAAGACGATAGAAATACACACCGGAAGCAGTTTCCTGCCCGGACTCTGTTCGTCCATCCCATTCCACCGCAACCAAACCGGCTTCGTCGACGCCACCAAACTCTTGCACCAGCGCGCCGGTAATATTGAATATCCGTAACGTCCATTCAGATTGATGCGGCAAGGCGAAACTGATTACGGTCGCCGGGTTGAACGGGTTCGGATAGTTCTGGTTCAGCTCAAAGACGGTTGGGAGCGTCAGGTCTTTGCCAACACTTCGGTATGGGCGGCCGTCGTAGTCAGCAGCATCCGACTTGATTAAAGTCATGTGCCCGTCGCCACTATAGGGAATCTCAATTAGCTTCTGGGGGCCGGTCTCAATCCGTCCATAGCCAAGATCGAACACCAGCATCCGTAGCTCGTCTCCCTCCAAATGCCAAGCAAGATCCATGTCGCTGGCGTTGGTCGTCAGAGTCGGCTCGCCAATCGAGAGATCACCTTCCAGACGATAGACGAAATGCGCCGCACCGACGGTAGAGATAGCTTCGGTGGATACCGTATAGGAGGTCGTGTTCCGCTCTGTACTGACTACAAGCGGTGATGAGAAAGGAACCAGTTTCGGGATCGGGTCGGCATCACCAACAACGACGCGAATCAAGTAAACAAGGTCAGCCACACTAAGAGTCAGACCATCGGCATTAACATCGGTGGCCGCAATCTGGCCGGCAACGTTGATCTGGAACGCTGCGAGTCCTTTGATGAAGTAGTTGTTGAAAACAACCACGTCGGCGATCTCATACGAAATCTCGTTCAGATTGACATCGCCGCGAGCATCAATCGAGTCAGCATGAATAATGCAAATGCCACCATTTATAAATTCAATGCATCGCAATGGACCTTCTTTTTCGCCGCCAGTGACACAGCTGTCGGGGACACCCCAGCGACCTTGACCAAGTCCGCGGTCTTCGTCCGGGTAATTGATGTCATCTTCCTCATCCCAAATCAGCGCACCCCCAGAGTTGAATACACGCAGATCAACATAGAGATTGTTCCCTGTCGGATCGGAGAACGAGTTGTCGCCGCAGTCATACCAGACAAAACTAATTGGCACAAACTGGTCGCTCAGGTTCTGATCGTTGGCCACCATGAACTGCACGGTGATAAACAAACCTTCCGGCGTCAGCGTCTCCACCGGCGGGTGTGCATCGCCGTTGTTCACATCGGCGATACTGATAAACCGAACTAGTCCAGACGGACAGCTCGACCCGCAAGATGCAGAGTTGAGACGGTAGGTGAAGTATTCCCAGCCATCGATAGTACTACCGGTAATACTGGTCGTCAGGAATGTCAGCACCGAGGCATCGTATGAGATCAGTATATCGAAACCACCAATCGGTCGGTTGGTCTCGATATTGAAGTCAACACTTTTATGCAACCCAACCGGTGTGCACTCGCCGCCGTCAACCGACAGACGGACGCAAACATCACAGTCAGGCTTCTCAAATATCTCAACAATGAACGAACCGATGGTAATATTGCAACCATCGTCGGCCTCAAAACAGAATTCGTACGTGCCATAGCGATCCGGCAACAGGCAAATTGTGCCGCTGTCACTAACGCCCGGTGCCAGCACAAAGTCGGCGGAGTCGCAGGTCATCAACATACGGATACTGACATCACCCTCTACATCGGTGGCATAGATACCGTCGATACAAATAGCAGCCGTATCATAATCACAGCGTTCAAAAGTCAGTGTGCTCGGCAGGTAGAGAACCGGCTCCTGGTCCTTGGTGATGTTCACCGAAGTTGTGCAAGATACCTCACCGCAAACTCCGACAGCATCAATGACCACATCGAATGCACCGGCTTCGGTGACCGGGATACAAACTGATCCTGCTGCATAGCTGGCTCCCGGATAGTCAACGGTCACACTCACACCAGTACCGGCAACATCAACCGGGAAGCAAAGTTCGGTAGCCTCAGCCAGACACATCAGAGTATCTATTGCTGCGGGGCAGGAAATTGACGGCGGTACGGCAACCTCAACCTGCAAATCGAGACTACACGTATCGGAGCCACACTGCGCTTCAGCAATAATGGTAACCGGATAGGTGCCGCTTTCTTCTATATAAACACAGACCTTGCCAGTCGATGGATTGTAGCTGCCATTAGGAAGGATAGTTACGATAGCACTAGCCGGAGTGATGGGGGCCGTGAAGCAAACTGAGTCGGGCCCACAGGTAGTCGCTGATTGATTCTCAGGGCAATAGATAGTGGCCACTGAGCCGCGCAGAACTGTGACCCGCACGGTCCTTAAATCGGTGGCACCACACTCGTCTTCGGCAGTCACCATGACATCGTATATACCATAGTCCGGAGGCGTGAAACAAACAGTACCGTTGTTAACCGTTCCGTAGTTCGAACTCACACCAGCGATATTCTTGTTAATGTCCGAAGTATCAAACGGCAGGCAGATTTCCGCAACCTCACAGACCGTAAGCGTAGTATCGTCGCCTACAGTAACAACCGGCGGTGTGTTGATCGTCACCCAGACAGCGAACGTGTCGGCATCCTGACCGCATTCGCCGGAGGCGTTGAGTATTACTCTGGTCTCACCGGCTCTTGTGATTGGGACATAAACCTGGGTCCCTTCAATATAGGCCGGTGTGGAAGCGCTGTAGTTTTCAACTGACGAAGAAATCGTAAAGTCAAAAGACAACGTACTGTCGCCGCAGAGGAAGACTGATTGATCTTCCGGAGCCGTGATCGACACCGGTTCAGCAATGTAGATCTCCTTGACAATGGTGCAAACTTGTTCGTTGCATTCCGCGGTCGCCGTTACGTTGATCGTATAAACGCCGGATGTATCTGCCTGGAAGCAGAATTGATCGTCGGTCCAGTTGCCAAAAGAAGCTTCAACCTGGTAATTCTCACCGGTGATTGCCAGAGGGACACAAGCCGTACCAGCCTCACAAAGAGTATCAACCGGCAGCGGTCCTTCAGGACAGGTAACAAATACAGAATCTGCAGCCACCACCGTCACACAGACAGTAGCCGTATCGGCAGTAGCACACTCGTCGCGTGCAATCGCCGTTATGCAGTATGTTCCAACTGAGTCGGGCAGGAAACAAACCGTACCCAGTTCAACGTCGTAGGTACCGAACGAAACAAATGTCTTATCGATATTACCGTCAGCATCAACGAATTCCAACGGCAAGCATACTTCTTCAAAAGTACACTGGGAAACAGATGTATCGGGCACTCCGAAAATGACTGCCGGAGTTGAATTCTCGACAACATCAACCGTCACACGATCAACCGTAATGGCACCGCAGGTATCAACGGCTGTCACCTCAATGACATGCGTACCCGCGGTCTCTGCGTAAAAACAGATACGACCGGTGGTCGGGTTATATGTGTATCCCTCCGAAACACTTACCGACTCTAAGTTACCATCCTGATCAGAGACCCCAACCGGCAGACAAATATCGGTTGGTTCACAGATGGTAGTAATCATGTCCTGTGGGAGGACGACCTGGGGTGGATTGTTGCAGTCGACCGTCACTGTGAAACTGC
>DAOUUR010000108.1 GCA_030668045.1 bacterium | reverse complement strand
TCTGGCCAGTAGTGTGGTCACCCAGCGTACCTGCATCGGTATCGTCGTGGCACTGCTCGCAGTATGTGCCGCCGTCGGTGCCGGTGGTGGAGACGGTCATGAAAGCGCCATTGGTGTTGTCATGAACGTCGTGGCACGGCGTGCCCCCTCCACCTTCTCCTCCAGAGCAGTTAACAGATGTACTCACCGAGTGGTTGGCCTTAGCCGAGTTGTAGATTTCGTAACCGGTCGTGGCGTCACCACCTGACTTGTGACAGGTGTAGCAGAGACCCGCGGTCGTGGTCAGACCAAGGTCGCCAACGCCGGTGGTGTCCTGTGCCCACAACCTACCGCCGGTACCATCCAGAACGGCGTTATGGGGAATGTGGCACGATTCACAGAGCGTTACCGTTGCCCCACCCAGATCGTGCAGCGTCCCATCGACGCCTGCAAACGCGACCGGGGCAGAGAGGACCAGAAGTCCCGCTGTGAGGATTAGGAGTTTCTTCATGCCTAACTCACCTTTCCTTTTGTTAGTGTTAATGGTTTTAGTTTTATGGTTTTGATTCTGCATCATTTATTATCCAACTTTGAATACCAGTATCTTGCTTTCCATCTGATTCACCATATAAAGCCGATCGCCATAGACAAAAACTCCATTCGGTCCCTTCAGTCTGATCTCGTAGTCAGGGTAGGCGCTGGCGGCATACTTCACCTCACCGGTCTCTATATTGAATCCCTGCAGAGTGTGACCCATACCATCGGTCACCCATATCTTGTCCAGGCCGATCGCAATCCCGCCCGGACGACCGAATTGTCCGGCGTTACGACCGATATGTCCGAATTCTCGAATAAAAGTACCTTCGGCGTCCAGAACCTGCACGCGGTAGTTCATTCCGTCAACCACGCATATTTCGTTATTGTTAGTCACGGCAATCATACCTGGATGAAAGAACTCAGCCGGGCCACCCCCAGCCTGCCCGAGAGACTTGAGGACTTTGCCGTTCTGATCACAGTAGTATAGGCGGGCATTCTTAAGGTCAGAGAGAACTATCCGACCATCTTTGAGAACGGCAACACCCTTAGAGTGAAACTTCTTGTCGCCTTCCTGCAGACCTGGGGTGATATCGGCACGGCAAATGAATTTGCCGTCGGCTGTGAATTTCTGGACAACGCCGGAATTCATGTCGGTGATCCAGATATTATTTGCCTCGTCGATGGCCAGCGACGTCGCCTGGTTAAAGGTCCCATCTTCGGGATCATCTTTGTTGGGGGCTTGCTCGCCAAAAGCAAACTTGAACTTGCCTTCAGAATCATAGCAGGCAACTTGGTAGTTGAGGGCATCTGTGATATAGATATCGCCGACCGAATTGACCGCGACATCGACAGGCTGATTCAGCCTTTTATTACTCTCAGTGATTTCAAAGAGGAACGTGAACGGGATATCCTCCAGTTCAATCTTGGTCACCAGGCCCATCTGTTCGGCCAACTCGGCGGAGCTGAGACCACACTTGACCTCGCGTTCTTCAGACATCTCGGTTTCGTCAAACTCTTCGTTGAGAGCCGAAAGGACATAGTAGTATGTGGCACCCTGTTCTACATCGCTGTCGGCATATTTGGTTCTGGTAGGATTACCTACCACTTCGTAGCCCGAACCGGGAGTGCTGGAGCGATACACATTATAGGCGATAGCTCCGGGGACCTTTTCCCAGTTGAGGAAGACCTTGGCGGCATCAAAACGGAAGCCGATCCAGACAGGTGGTTTGAACTCTCCAACCGCCACTCCGGCGACTGCCACCGACTTCTCGGAGGAGAGGGTCTCGGCGCCATCGGTACCAACAGCCGCGATTTTGTAGAAATTCTTTTCGCCCTTGACAGCGTCGGTGTCAAAGTACTGAGTCTTTTCGGTAGTGCCGATACTGGCGAAATCGGTTGCGCCAGCCTTGCGGTAGATATTATAAGAGACGGCTCCATCAACCGCTTTCCATTTTAGCCCAACCTTCCCTTTAACAAAAAATGCTCCGACCCACTTGGGGGCATCAAGAGCGTGGGCAGCGCCAGCCATAAACAGGGTGGCTACGATGATCACCAGGAGGGAGTGCCTGACGTTCACTCTGGACTCCATTCTCATTATTGTAAATCCTTTCCGCAACTTCACAGGACTACCCTATCCTGAAGGGCACCTGCAAAATCATTGCCTGCCCGGACAACGTTATCGTTATGGTATGTTATTTTTTTCACAAGCTTCGTAAAACAAAAAGCAGTACTGTTTACATCGGTGATATCCATGTCATTAATCAGTACTAAAGAGTTGACCTCATTGCCATTGGCCATCTTTTCACTCCTTTGCTAAGAGTAGTAAAATGCAGGAGTTTGGCCGTTGAATTATTCAAAGTTTGCAATACCGATGACATTACCGTGACACACATGAGAAAAATATAACATAATCTGTCTCCTTGTCAAGCCCAAAATGCAATATTATTATATTTATTCTATTCTTAAGCGATTGATAAAAAGACTGTATGTGTCTGTCATGCAGGGAGATACATGTAACAAGAGAGAAACGGTCATAGAACTCCTGTATACTAAATAGCAAAACAGGCCCAAAAGTGAAGATGGTGTCAATTATCACGATCAATTAGCAGGGATTCCCGGTTGGCCACGTGGGGATTATGGCAGGCTACACAACTGTTTTCGGCAAGGATCGAACGGGAGTGAACATCAGGAGAGTCATCAATATCGTGGCAGGCCAGGCAGAGTTCACTGTCGGTTAACTCATCACGGGTCATGGTGTCTTCATGGCAGGTGCCGCAGTCGTCATCGTCGAACGGAGGATGAACGACCTGGCGTATCATCTTCTCTGAACCGGATCCGTGCGGATCGTGACAACCGGAACATTTGGTGGGGGTTAGTCCGGCGTGACGTGAGAGATAGTCGTCATCTTCGACGTCATGACAGTTTGCGCACAACTCGGCCTGAGTATCGTTAAGAACACCAGCGTGGGGATCGTGACAGAGGCTGCAGTCTTCATCGAGCACAACGCTGTGCACGAATTTTGCTTTCAATCTTTCTTCGATGTCGGAATGGCAGGTGAAACACAGTTCTCGCTGCTTGTCCACAAGATGTTGGCCATCTTTCTTGTAGTGGGGGAGATGGCAAACGAGACAGTCTTCATCCTCAAGAATCGAATGCTTAGGTATGGTCTCAAGTCGCTCCGCCAATTCATCGTGGCATTTGAGGCAAAGGTCGGTGACCTCTTTCTGGAGCAGATCAGGGTAATCTGATTCGTGGCCATCGTGGCACCGTTCACAGGAGCTAAGCTCGTCCCCAGAGTGCATTTCGTCCGGTCCATAGCCGTCCAGGACGCCATCGTGGCAACCGAGGCAAATGTATCCCGACGGGAGTTGCAGCAGTCCGGCAAACAGCGAGCCATGGGGATTGTGGCAGTCAAAACAGGATGAATCAGCGTACGGCTGGTGGATTCCTTTGCCCGCTGGTGGGGGTTCATCGTGACACTCAAAACAGCCGCCAGCCCCCGGCACCTTGAGTAAATCCTTATTGTCAGCACTGTGAGGTTCGTGGCATTCGTTACAACTGTTGTCTTCAAGAATAGGGTAGTGCAAAGACTCTTTAGGCATATCTTCTATAGTCAGGTGGCATGAGGTACAGGTTTCCATCACGGTTGTGACGAGCTCCTGCTTGTTACGAAAACCGTGATAGTGGTGACAGTCCTCGCATTTTCGCTCCTCAAATGGCTTGTGATTGAATTTGCCCCGCAACTCCTTGTAGTACTTGGGGTGGCAGTCGAGGCAGGTCTTGTCTTTGTCTGCTCCTTTATCTGCCGCCGAGGATGAAATCGGTATTGTCGCCAGCAGGCAGAACACGACGGCTATGTACCAAATGTGGCAATCCTTACGGGGGACAATCCTTTTCGCCAGCATACCATTCATCCGATTCTACCTAATGCGATTGAGCTGGCGGTACAGCTTCTTTCGGTCGGAACAGCTCATCGGGCAAAGAGGGGTTGATTTCAACGTTTTCCAGAATAAGCGCTCCCATGTCAAGACCCAAAGAGATATTCTGGATTCGATGGGGGAAAGTGTAACCATGGACATCCCGAAAATCGGATAGCAGATTCTTGAAAACGACCCTATTCTCATCCTCATACACGATTCCCTCACACGATTTGATTAGATAATTTTCACTATCTATACCGAGGACAATCATTAGGCTGTCGGGTTTATGCAGGTAAAGATATTCCAGCGAATCGTTTTCACGCTGGCCATATTTTATTTCGGGAAATGATTCTTTTTCGATAGCCAGCGGCATGGCGAGAACCAGATAGCTGTATAGCTCGGCCTTGTAGTAGCGCTTTGTAGCAGTGTGGAGTTGTTCCTTAAGGATTAGCCAACATTCCTGGCCGTTGAGGTATCGAGAGGTCGGCTGGACCGAACCGGCTTTGGAGTACTTCAGGCGGCGACCTGAACGCCAGAGCTTGGTAATGGTCACATTGGAATTCTGGCTGCCATCAGGTACGTAGTCAAGCGCTAAGGAGGTCAGTTTCTCAAGTTCTGAGCGACCACCGTACCTGAGCATGACGCCGTCGATTAGGGCCTGAGCTTTGGGTGATGACGAGAGAGGGGTCGCGGCGTTAAAGAGAGAGTCGTAATTGAGTTTCTGTCCCGAGCTGGACGGGTGACCATGGAATTTGGTGATTTGGGGAGGGTCGCCAGCGACTGCGTCGCTTGTGACTGCGTTGGCGACCATAACGACCAGAACCAGCATAAGAGTTCTATTTATTGTCCTCATAAACTTCCTATTTATCAGGGTCTTTCTCACTATAAGACCCAAATTATACACGGCCAAAGACGATAAAGCGAGTTCTTTTAGCTACCTGGCTGGATAGAACAGAGTGAGTGCAGTTTTATATGCTTCCGCCGCCGCCGCCGTGTCATTCGCTTGTATGTGCACCTGGCCGAGGTAGTAGTGAACCATCGGATCCATCTGGTTGAGGTCCCTGGCCTTATTCAGCGAGTCCCGTGCATCATCCACCTTGCCCTGTTCAGAAAGGCAGAGGCCGAGATTGAGAACGGCGGGCGTGTAGGATGCATCAACCGTCAGAGCATGGGCCAGTTTCTCGTAGGCGGAGTCGGTCATACCCTGAGCGAGAAAGGCTTGACCCCAGCCAGCCCAGGCCGCTACCGAGCCGGAATCAAGCTCAGCGGCTTTAGCAAAGGCCTCTGCGGCAGCAACGGAACTGTCGAGATGCAGGAAGATATCACCTCTTAGCAAATTCGGACTGGCGAACTTGGCATCAGCCTCTATGGCTGCATCGAGGTTGGTCAGGGCTCGTTTGTATTGGCGGCGGTTGGTTTGATTGAGAGCCATGCCATAATAACGAGAGGCATCGTTGGTAGGTCGGTAGCCTTCAAACACAATAGTCTCGACAGAAGCCTGTTTTAAGCCCATAAGCACCTCAATGGAGTCAATGATGAGGTCATGAGTAGTCAGGGAATAGCCAGCCGGGCCGTACCGAAGTGTACCAGTGGTGTCCACTATAGCAGTGGAGGGGACGGCGATGACTCCGTATTGAGAAAAAATCTCAAGTCCTTGATCCATAACAACCGGAAAAGGGAGGTCCAATTCTGCGACAAGTTTCTCCACGCGAGTCTTGGCGGCGGCGGTTACTGTCTGTCCCTCCACATTGACAGCAATAATCTTCACCGGTTGATCGGAAAAACGTCTGTAAATTTCTTTGAGGTCCTTCAGTTCATCAATCGATCGCTGCGACCAGGAAGCCCAGAACATGATTATTACCAAGTTTTTTTGGACCATTATGTCCGAAGAGACCTGCTTACCAGTGTCAAGGTCAACTCCGGTTACAGAGGGAACCAGCATGCCTTCCCGTATGTTGCGGAAAGCCGCGGTGGAGTATGGTGCTAAGGTCAGGGCAAGGATAGTGAGCACAACCAGGCATACGCTCATTCTGGTGTGGAGGGCTTTGAGCTTCATCTTTTGTCACTCTTTGCGATGGTCACCTCAAGTGCTTTTTCATATGCCTCTATGGCACCGGTGTTGTCGCCAGCTTTTTGAAGTAATACGCCCTTCAAGTAGAGAGCTTCACCTTCGCCGGGTTTGATCGCAAGAACACTGTTGATCAGTTCAAGCGCCTGATCATTCTGCCCTCCGGCGAGGAGGAGATGCGCCAGGTATATCTTGAGTCGCCGCGCCAGTGGCGCCTTCTCAGACCCGAGTGTTAGTGTCGCGATGGCATCGGTAGTATCGCCTGTGCTCACCTGGGCGATACCTTTGTAGTAGTAGGCGTCCGGGTTAGTGTCGTCCACCGTGAGGATAGAATCAAGTTCACCGAGGGCTGATGTATAGTCGCCAGCCTCGGTTTTGGCAATCGCGCTTTTTAGTAGTCGGCGACTTTCTTTGATCTTAGCCCGACGGGCTTTCTTCTCTGTATCTCCAGACTGCCCGATTACGGTACCAGCCGAGATTGAGACGAGTGCTACGACACAAAAGCAGATGAGGCTTCTTGCGGTTATCATCAGCGTCTGTATTCTTTTGGTGCGTGGCATCCCACTACACATTTGCCGCCGTCCTCATACTTGGTGAAGGTGACCGGCAATTCCCAATTCATTTTTCCAAATGGAACCGATACCCGGACATGTTTTCCCTGAGATGAAGCATGGGCTTCGTGGCAGGCTTTGCAACTGCGTCCCTTTTTCTCCTTGTTAACATGCAGATAGTGCATATTTTCATCGCCATCGCGGAAATTGGTAAGCGTTGTGGTTCTGGCATCAAGTGCCAAGTCTTTGTTATGGCATTGGAAGCAGATAGCGTAGTTCTCGGTGGCGTACGGCATGTAGAACTCTTCAGGGAAGTACTGTCTTAGTATCTGGTAGTATGGACTTCCGTGAGGATCATGACAGGCATTGCAGTCACCTTCCATAACGGGTCCATGTTTTGATACGTTATTATCAATCTCTTCTTTGATATCCTCGTGACAAGAGAGACAGAGCTCCATCTGAGGACGGGGGTAGAGCCGCGGGTTTTCAGATGCGTGAGCATTGTGACACTTCTTGCAGTCACCGGTCGCTACCGGATCATGCTTGTATTCTGAGGTTGCATAGTCGGCTATATTATCGTGGCATTCGTAACAGACATTTGGTTGACTGTCACCCATTAGGAACTCGGCATCATTGGAGTGCGGGTCGTGGCAATTAGTACAGTCCTCTGCGACCGGGGCGTGAATGTGTCGTTTGGTAGGAATATCTGCCTGCTCTTGATGGCAGGTATAGCAGATTGTTTCGGGGGGTTCTCGAAGCTGCTCGACATTTGCCGAAGCATGGGGGTCGTGACAGACATTGCAGTCATTTACTCCGACCGGACCGTGAACAAACTCTTTCATAAAAGGCTGTTTCTCATGACACTGATAGCAGAGA
>DAOUUR010000326.1 GCA_030668045.1 bacterium | reverse complement strand
CCCGCCGGCAGCCATGAACATTCCCCCGGCGATCAGTTTACCGTTGTAGACCGTCAGGCATAAAACAGGAAAACTCATCCCGACGTCCAGTAAATTCAAGTCGTGCCAGTACTGATCGTCGGGGTCGGCCTCGGTCGCTTGTGGACGGAGCAGAGGGGCGCCGCTGTTTGGGTCAAATCCGACATTAAACCCGTCCAGGTTAAGGGAACCCTCAAAACCGGCTTGCCGGGCCGCCTGCAGATCAAATTGGCCGTCCGGTGTCAGGAATTCGGAAACCGGAGTTTTGTTTGGCTCGGCCGGTGTCTCGGCCATGCCGACTACCGCAAAGGCCAGCAGCAGTACGAGTGCAATTGTGATGGAATTGATCATTCTCTTCATGATTACCTCCTGCATATCGTCAGTCATTCATAGTCGCTCATAGCGCAACGTACAGACATGTATGCCCGTAGCCGGAATCACGTACCGCCTGACCGCCGTGTGTGGGCACGCTCCGGTCAGAACCTCAAAGATGCAGATCATAGGGTTGTCACTGGATATAATAGGTAGAGATATCCTGCTTGGCAAGCGAAAAGTGCCATATACTGCCAGAAAACCGTGCTGGTGGACTCAAATCGCGCCCAAACAAAAAGCTTCCGTATTCCACCCGCACTGAACATCTTGATCCCCAACCGGTTGAAGCGTATAACAGATAGTGACTATGCGAAGAATATTTGGCATCACATTGTTTCTGGCCACTCTGGCCACACTTTCAGCACGGGCGGTTGATCTCGACTCACTACTGCTGAAGTCGGTCGGGGGAACGCCTGCTATCGAAACGCTTGAGAAGATGACCTCGTTACAGGTCGAAGGAACAGTCCGAATGAACGATATGGTGGGTCGGTTTACCGAAGTCTACCTCGCACCTGACAAGTTCTATCTCGAAGTTGACTTTGGCGGGTTCCGACTGGTGCAGGGATACGACGGAAATACGGCCTGGCAAAAAGATCAGAATGACCGGGTTGCTGAATTGACCGGGATGGAACGAAGAGAACTGCTCAAGAATCTGTATTTTGAATCGTACTCCTATCTTTTTTCTGACCGTCTCCCCGGTTCAATCGAATATCAGGGCGAGACCGATCTCAATGGCGAGACCTACCACCGGGTGGCGTTCTATCCGTTCGACACTGACACAGTTATCGTCTATTATGATCTGGAGACAGGATTGAAAGAGGTCACCACCAGTCACCTTGATGACATGAAGTCATACGTGTACGCAGAACTGTTTGACACTATCGCCGGGGTTGTTTTCCCCGCAAGCACAAGAACGATCACCGAAGGTGTACCGATTACCACTGAATTTGAGATAGAGACAATCGAGCTGAACAAACAGGTGCCGGACGGATTGTTTAGCCGGCCGTTTAGATCGACAACAGATTTCTACTTCCCACCGGGGAAGGACCGAGTCGAAATCCCGATTGAATACAGCGACGGACATCTCCGAATCGAAGCAACAATCAACGGCGAAAAAAAGGCTCGTTTCATTCTCGATACGGGCGCCTCGGCAAACATGCTTCACTTGCCGGTAATTGACGGTATGGATATTCCTAAAGTCGGCGCTCTGCCGGTTCGCGGTATAAGTGGGTACGACGAAGCTGCCCTGGTCCAGCTTGATTCGCTGTCGATCGGGGAGTTGACTCTATACGGTCAGGTAGCTGGAACGCTTGATCTGGCCGCTGTGGCCGGTCGGAATCGTGGACCGTTTGGCGGCTTGCTTGGATACGATTTTCTGTCCCGGTTCCCAATCTTGATAGACTACGAGAAATCACAACTTACTGTTTTCAATCCCAATGGCTTCACGCCCCCGGCGGGCGGAATTGAAGTACCCTTCAGCCTGACCCTGCAAACACCCACTGTGACCTGCGAACTGGCCGGTGTTAAGGGTGAGTTCATTGTCGATCTGGGCAACGCGCTGGGATTGTTGGTCCACAACCGGTTCTACGAATCAAACCGCCTCGATACTGTCTTGCAGCATATCACGAACCATCCCGGTTTTGGCGGCGTCGGGGGAAAACTCTCCGGGAGAATGGCTGAGGCTGAGTCGTTTCGGATGGGCGACGTTGACTTTGGCTCGGTATCGGTGATCCTGCCGTCTGAGGCGTCCGGAATGAGCCGATCTGGAGTGCTGGCCGGTAATATCGGCAACCCGCTTTTGGAACATTTTCGCGTGCTTTTTGATTATAACTCAGGTAGAATCATTCTCTATCAGGCCGATAATTAGAAACGAAGGACTATACTCGGATTTCGATGTTAAATTCAGCTCGACTTGTCACTTGCATGGGGGATGGCCGCGCTGTTGCGACGACCGATCCGGACACAACAGATACAGACGATTCGCAGGAGTAAAATGAAAGTAGGCGTTCTCACAGGTGGCGGTGATTGTCCCGGACTCAACGCGGTAATCCGTGCCATCGTATACAAAGGTATCACCCGCTACGGCTATGACGTACAGGGAATTTACGAAGGCTGGAAAGGGCTTCTCAACGGCGGCAGGGTTGCACCCCTGGCGCTTGAGGATGTTTCCGGCATCCTGGCCACCGGCGGTACTATTCTCAAGACCTCGCGTACCAACCCGTTTGCAATCAGGGACGGCCTGAAGAAGGTACGGAAGAACATAGATAAGTACGGCTTCGATGCCCTGATCGCTATCGGCGGTGAAGACACCCTCGGGGTCGCCGCCAAGCTCAACAAGGCTGGTATCAAAATCGTCGGCGTACCCAAAACAATCGACAATGATGTTGCCGGCACCGATCAGACTTTTGGATTCGACACTGCCGTCCAGATTGCCACCGAAGCGATTGATCGGGTCCGTTCCACTGCCGAGGCGCACAATCGGGTTGTCCTGGTCGAAGTGATGGGACGCCACGCCGGATGGATTGCGGTTAAGAGTGGCATCGCAGGTGGGGCCAACATGATCCTGGTCCCGGAGTATCCGGTCGATGTCAACAAAGTCATGACCAGCATTGTCAAACGTCACGCCCGCGGAGAACCGTCCTCGGTCATCGTCGTGGCTGAGGGAGCGAAATTGAAAAACCCGAAAGGCAAAGGGGTCGACATGACAGTCACCGAGGACAAGGATGAGTTCGGTCACAAACGGCTCGGTGGCATCGCCATGGCCCTGTCATTGATAATCGAAGAGATGACAGGTTTTGAATGTCGCAACGTAATCCTCGGACATATTCAACGAGGTGGCACTCCAACCGCCACCGACCGTGTTCTTTCCACCCGGTACGGTGTGACGGCTATCGACCTGGTGCACAAAAAACAATTTGGCAAGATGACCGCTCTTCGCGGCACAAAGATTGTTGCGGCCCCACTCTCCGCAGCGACGAAATCACCAAGAACAATCGACAAAGAATTCTATCAGATAGCAGAGGTGTTTTTTGGTTAAGAGAGTACTAACTCCACTGGTCGTGCTTGCCTTGCTGATCGGCCAGAACGGAATGGCGGCGGACGAGGATTACGTCTCCCCCGGCGAATCATTTAATCACAAGCATCAGGTCGGTATCCGGCTCGGTGTCTGGAGCAATCTGGGCGACACGCCACCTGCAAGCTATACGACGGAGACATCATCGTTTAGGACCACGATTGGCTCAGGCAGTTTCTATTTTG
>DAOUUR010000212.1 GCA_030668045.1 bacterium | reverse complement strand
TGGTCTCCACCGGTGGTTATTTGCATTTTATATTCTCAGGATTGGTGGTAGCTCCGCAGTTTCGTGAAGCCAAGCTTTACACGGTCGCTGGTTACTTTGGATATCGGTTCGGAGAAGGCCCGCGTTTTCTCGTACTTATTCTTTCGCTTCTCTTTTCAGTATTCATAGTTGCAGCACAGATGGCAGCTTTTGGCACAGTCACAGCGGCCATTCTTCCCAACATGGCTAGCGCTCAAGAAATGTTGCGCTGGGCTATCATCTTAGGCGGAATCATGGTGGTGACATATAGCACCGCAGGCGGGCTAATGGCTGTTATTCACACCGATCTGTTTCAGTTTATTGTTCTGATGGCTGGATTTATTATCACCCTGGCTTTTTGCATTCCGGATATTTGTGACTCATATAATCCCGACACTGGCAAGTTTGTACCATCACGGTTTGGCGTTGTTGATATCCACCAGCCGGATGGATTTGCGAAACGACTATCCCAATCGCCTGAACCCTTGTCTGCACATATCCGAGATCAACTTGGTTCGGAGCATCTGGAAACCATCGAGCGAATCTCTGGCGGCGATACGACTACAGTCGAGAAGCGGGCTCTGGCTGCGGCACTGAACAGTCTTCTGGACAATCCCAACTTCTACGATGTGACCGCTTTTGCAGAAATCAATCTTGCAGAACAAACCCAAAAGCGTCTTTCTAACAGGGACGAACTTGATGGACGCGATCTGAGGCGCCTGAATCTCTTGCTCTTGCATGATGCTTATCCAAATGAAATTTCCAGGGATCGTGAGATTTCGGCCGACTTCTTCAAGGTTGAGGGCGGCAAGGGCTGGCTGTTCCTGTTGACCACTTTTCTTGCCTTTCTCTTGGGGGAAACATTTGCACCCGGTTATGCCACTCGTTACTGCATCGGCAAGAACGCAAGAGAAACCAAACTTGGAATTGCCGGTGTTGGTTTCTTTCTGGCCATTACTTTCCCTGTGATACTCTTTTTCATTGCTCTTTTTGCACGTATCCAGTTTCCGGATATCGACCCACAGCAAGCGCTACCAATGGTTATTGATCAATTGCATAATCCGGTCATTGGCGGGTTGATGATTGGAGCACTGTTGATGGCCGTAATGTCATCGGCAGACTCGGCACTGAATTCATCCACAGCCATTTTCGTGAAAGATCTCTTTGAGCACCAATTGGGCTGGATAGACAAGGGCGACGGTCGCATGCTCCGACTGGCTCGAATCTGCACGGCCGCGCTGGGTATTTCAGCAATTCTGGTTGCCATTCTATGGTCGGATATTATTGGATTGTTGTTGTTTACATATCACGTCTGGGCACCAGCAATAATACTTCCAGTCATCGTGGGGGTTCTGTGGAAGAAGCGATCCGCTACGCTGACGAGACAAATATTCATTACTATGATTACTGCCACAGTTCTGACTTTGATGTACCGGGGAGTATCTACTTTGAAAAACCAGTTTGACATCACACTATTCGAGGATAGTACTTACAGTTTTATAGATAGCTTTGATCCGGCTGTATTCGGCGTAGCTGTATCATGCGTGACGTTCGCATTGTTAATACTGTTCTCTCGGTTCCGGAAACAAAGAACGAATACTACCCTAAGCTAGTTATTTGGTTTCTTGGTTTGTGATCAACGTCCCCCTGTAGAAATACCATGGTGGGTGTCCAGAATTTTGTGTAAGCAGCCGGTTCACGTTAATTATATCCTCGATGAGCTCAAAGGGAGCAGACTCTAACATGTTAGGCTCTAACATGCTAGGCCCTATCATATGATAAAAGCTCGACCACTACTTCTTGGAGCGCTCGCTCAACCGGTGCCGAGAGTTCGAGGCCGGGATCGAAATTTGTACCTTCAATTCCGATTAGCAGCATTTCCTTCGGGAGCCGTTTGATTCTACGAGCTACCTCTATCGCCTCGGCCACCGAAAAGGCGTGGGTGGAGTAATTGAAAAATGTCGAGGGAACTTCCTCCGCTATGGCATCCAAACGATGGACGGTACCAGGGACACTTCCGGAACGGGTTGCATCGACTATCACGATGCAGTCAAAACCGTCCCAAAGATCGATCAGCGTAGCACCGTCTCCCCCGTATTCGATAATGTCTACATTATCTGAGTGAGATTTCAGTTCGGCGGCAACTCGAAGCCCAATTGAATCGTCGGACCTATATTGATTCCCTATCCCTATGATGCGCGTACGATGACGAGCAGACACCTCCGGCTACTCCCGGTCCAGATGCAACTTTAGAAAATGACAGGAGCAAGAGATGCAGGGGTCGTAGTTTCGAACAGCCTGTTCACACATCCAGGTAAGATCATCCTTCGACAACTCAAGGCGAGTAGGAATCAATTGGCGCAGGTCTTCCTCAATAGTGCTCTGATTCTGGGAAGTCGGTGGAACTATTTTGGCTTCAGTCACAATACCGTCGTCGTCAATACTGTATCGGTGCCAGCAAATACCTCTTGGTGCTTCAGTACATCCGATTCCCGTTGAACGTGAAGGTTTTGTTTCAACATATGACTGGTCGGGCTTTTTGTAGCTCTTCAAAATTCGCAGCGCTTCGTCCAGGGCAAATACGGTTTCTACGGACCTAACCAGAATCGATTTGAATGGGTTATTGCAACCGGGTTCTATCCCGGCGATTTTGGCTGCATCTTTTGCCGATTTTGGAAGTTTCTCGTACTCAAGGTTGAATCGAGCCAGAGGACCGACTAGGTAATTGGACCGTGCTTTGATACGGCTCTGCAATGACGTGGAATGTTTGACGTGAATCTCTTCGAAATGAGTTTCGAATTCTTCTATCGGGATGTCAAGACCCCTGTTTGAAACAAGACGTCCCTCGCAGATAGGATACTCGTCGGGGTGGCTAAGGGCAACGTACTCATAGTCTACCTCAAAGTCAGGTATCTTCAGTCCCGACAGAAATTCGGTCGCTCCCATTGCGGCATCGAGTCCCCATTCGATTCTCTCTATCAAAGGTTCCAGTTCCGTTTCACTGGGTGCGCGATGGAAACCGCCGACGCGAATATTTACCGGGTGGATTTCTCTTCCACCGATAGTGGTCATCAGATCGTTGCCGAGCTTTTTCAGCTTTAGGCCGAGTGCAACCTGGTCCGGATAATCTGAAGCCATCTGAATCGCGTCCTGGTAGCCGAGAAAATCAGGGGCGTGGAGCATGAATGTGTGGAGAACATGACTTTCTATCCACTCACCACAATATATCAGACGTCGGAGATCACGAAGCTGCCCATCAACTTCCAGTCCAAGAGCGCTTTCCATCGCCTGCGACGATGCCATTTGATAAGCGATTGGACAGATTCCGCAAATACGGGCCGTGATATCCGGTACTTCACTGTAATGACGGCCGCGCAGAAAGGCCTCAAAAAATCGGGGTGGCTCAAATATCTTCAGCTTACAGTCGGTTACTTTATCGTTCTTTATCTTAACGTAAAGAGCACCTTCACCCTCAACCCGAGCCAGGTAATCTACTTTGATCGTCTTATCAGTCTTCATGGTATTCACTTTCCTTACGGAATGGTCCCGCCGCAGCGTTGAAATTGCGATAGCTCCGTACAATTTCGGGATTACTCAATCCGATTTCAGTCAAAACTCTCGACATCGAATGCCGGTTCGGATGCTCTTTTGGGCCAAAGCAGCCATAGCAACCACGATTAAACGACGGACATATTGAACCGCATCCAGCATGGGTCACCGGGCCAAGACAGGGAGTGCCGTTTACTACCGTCACACACGGATTTCCCTTTATTTTACACTCCATACACACAGAGTGCGAACGGATATTAGGTTTGCGATTGTTCAAGAAAGCGGAAAGAACCTCAACCAGCTGCATCTTGTCAACCGGACATCCCCGTAGTTCAAAGTCAACCTTCACATGCTCCCGTATCGGTGTCGATTTATTCAAAGTCTTAATATACTCAGGGTGAGCATAAACTATTCTGGTGTACTCTTCTATGTTGCTGAAATTCCTAAGTGCCTGAATGCCGCCTGCAGTGGCGCAGGCTCCGATAGTGACAAGGAATTTAGATTGACGACGCACCTTGTGGATACGTTCAGCGTCGTGGGGAGTAGTAACAGAACCTTCCACCAGTGACAGATCGTAAGGGCCGCGTACGACCGCGCGTGAAGCCTCCGGGAAATTAGCGATATGGACAGCGCCGGCGATCTCCAATAGTGCTTCTTCGACATCAAGCAGCGAAAGCTGACAACCACTACAAGAGGCAAACTTCCAAACCGCCAGTTTAGGTTTTTTTACAGGTGACATGCTATATCTCTCTAATCAACATTAGGTTCTTGACGACCGGGTAGGCAAACACCGGCCCGTCTTTGCACACGAAGTGCTGCCCACATTGACAGTGCCCACAAAAACCACACCCGCATTTCATCGATCGCTCCAGGGAGACATAAATATTCTCCTCAGGTACGCCGAGATTGCGAAGCTCCATGATGGAAAAACGTATCATTATCTCGGGACCACAGAGCATGGCTGTGGTGTTAAGCGGATCAAAGGTAGTACGTGGGATGAGTGTAGTTACTACTCCTACATTTCCACGCCAGGGGACAATCGTTCGATCTACCGTTATTTCGATCTCAAGATCAAACCGGGCGCGCCATTTTTGGAGTTCTTTTTTGTACAGGATATCCTGAGGTGAACGGGCACCATAGAGCAAAACAACTCGGCCGAATTTTCTCCGCCGGAAGAGAATGGAATAAAGCACCGGACGCAGTGGCGCGAGGCCAATACCGCCAGCCATAATAACGAGGTCATTGCCTTCGGCCCCGTCGATCGGCCAGGCCGTTCCGTAGGGACCCCTCAGCCCGACCGTGTCCCCTTTCTTCAGTCGAGAAAACGCGTTTGTGACAGTGCCTACTTTGCGAATTGTATGTACCATGCGATCAGTTTTTTCGCAGTCACCGCTGATTGAGATAGGCACCTCACCGACCCCATAGTGATAGACCATGTTAAACTGCCCGGGCTTGAATTGAAACAACTGCCCGTCATCGGACGGGGCGAGTTCCAGCGTAAAAGTGTCCGCTGTATCCTTGATAATCCGGGTCACCGTATGCAGGCGGGGAGTCATTTCACCCATACTGGTGTCTGGCTGAGGCTTATTGATCGCGAGTTCCATAGACATCCAATAGCTGCAGGCGAGCTGCGCTAAGACGCTGCACCATTAAATGAGAGAAGCGTTTCATTAGTTCATATCCGAGGTGATGGTCCTCCTCGCACTTATTTCTCAGGCAGGTGGCATC
>DAOUUR010000449.1 GCA_030668045.1 bacterium | reverse complement strand
TTCATATGCTACGGCCGATGCCGACACCGTTTTTCTACCCCGCCTCCTGGGAATCCCGGAGAGTATTGAATCTGTGGTAATTCCCATCGTAACCTCTCTGAAGTCAAATACAATAGGATATTACTTCCCGACTATTGAAGCGGCCGAGTCGAACGATGTTTTCCAGTTTGATTCGTTGTCTGTACACAGGTCGTTCTCCTCCGGCGAATTCTTAAATGGCGACGAGATTTGGGATGGCAGCGTTGTTCTTGCCGCCTCCGGTCTCTTCTCATCCGGCTTTATCTCGGGTATCAAGACTGATTACAGTGCTCACTTTACACGAGTAGCACCGGGTCCGGGCAATATCTCCTTTGAGGCCACCGACCGCGATGATTCGCGACGGTTCGCAATTCTCAAGGATGACGGCGATCTGTACATTCCGATAGTTGCTTATCTGGACGATGCGCCTGAATTCCTGCAAGCGCCTACCGATGAGCTCGAATTCGCGGCTGTCAGGTTGTTCCCTTCGAACGATTCTTATGACCTCGATATCACCGCCACCAGCGGAACGATCAACTGGGAAGTCGAAACCGATGCGGACTGGCTCACGCTCAGTTCCACGGCAGGGGCTACCCCCTCTACCCTGAATGTCACGGTTGATGCCGTCGACATGCCGGCAGGAATCTACCAGGGCACAATCAGTCTGCATAATGTCGACGATGTTTATGACTACGATCAGGGAATAGATATTGGTGTTCGTCTGGTTCTGATTAGCCCGCATCCGTCGATGGATGCCAATTGCGACGGCATGCTAAACATTTCCGACCTGACTTATCTGATCAACTATCTGTTCGGAATTCCGCTCGGGCCGGCCCCATGTGACCCCTGTACAGGCCTATTTCCAGACGAATGACAAATCCCCACGAAAGAAACGCAAAAAAGGCGGACTTGGGTCCGCCTTTTTGCTGTACTTATGTTCCGCTCTTACTTGACTGATTTCAACAAATCTCGGGCAATTACCAGTCGCTGAATCTCCGATGTTCCCTCACCGATCTCGCACAGCTTGACATCGCGCCAGATTCGTTCCGCTGAGTACTTGCCGGTCAAACAGCCAACCGCGCCGAGTATTGTAATCGCCTGCGAAGAGACCCGCACGCCGACATCGGCAGCCATAAGTTTACACATCGCCGACTCACGACTGAACGGCACCTTGGCATCTTTCATACACGAAGTATTGTAGATCAGTTGCCGGGTCGCTTCGATCTCGGCAGCCATGTCGGCCAGCGTATGTCCGATACCCTGAAAATGTCCAATAGGTTTGCCAAACTGCACGCGTGTTGCAGCATACTGAAGAGCACAGTCAAGAGCACCCTGCGCCAGGCCAAGGGCCATCGCAGCTATCGAAATACGGCCACCATCGAGAGTAATAAGCATCTGCTTGAAACCATCGCCGATCTCGCCCAGCAAGTTTTCCGGACCGACTTTCATATCGTCAAAGTGCAGAAAAGCGGTATCCGACCCACGCAGACCCAGCTTGTTTTCTTTTTTGCCGATTGAGTAGCCTTCGCAATCCTTCTCCAGAACAAACGATGTTATCCCTTTGTCGCTCGGGTCATCCGATGTCTTGGCCACAGCAATAGTTGCAAATGCTCTTGTAGCCGATGTGATCCAGCTCTTGCTTCCGTTGATTATCCAGTTGCCATCTTTCAGTTGCGCCTTGGTTTGAGTACCTCCGGCATCGGAACCAGCGTCGGGCTCACTAAGGCCGAATGCGATCAACTCGCCTTTGGCCGCCCGTGGCAGGAATCTCTTTTTCTGATCATCGGTCCCAAATTTCAGGATCGGAAACGCCCCCAGAGAATTGTGCGCCGCCACGGTAATCCCGGTTGACCCGCAGACACGCGAGAGTTCCTCAACAGCGATAGAATAACAGACGGTATCGGTCGGTTTTCCGCCGTATTCCTCCGGGATGATCATACTCAGAAGACCCATCTCGGCCATTGGCTGGATGTGTTCGTCGATGAAGCGTTGTTCCTCATCGAGGATAGCAGCTACCGGCTCAATTTTCTCAAGAGCAAAGGCCCGGACTTTCTCACGGAATTCGAGCTGATTCTTATCGAGCAATGCTTACTCCTTCAGTAGGTCCTTTGAAATCACCATGCGCTGTGCTTCGGAAGTACCTTCGTACAACTCCGTCACGCGAGCATCACGGAAATAGCGCTCCACCGGGTACTCTTTGATATAACCGTAGCCACCATGTATCTGCACCGCTTCGTTACAGACGAAGTTGGCCATTGTCGTACTGAAGAGCTTGGCCATTGAAGCTTCACGGTGGCATGGTTTGCCATCATCCTTCAATTGGGCAGCACGGTAGGCAAGCAGGCGGGCAGCGTCAATACGTGTCGCCATGTCGGCCAGCTTAAAGCCGATAGCCTGGAAATTACAAATCGCCTGTCCGAACTGTTTACGCTCTTTGGAGTATTTGATCGCTTCGTTGAGTGCAGCCTGGGCAATACCGATGGCCTGAAACGACACACCGACGCGACCCGAGTTTAAGATATTGACCGCCATGTAGAAGCCCTTGCCAACTTCACCGAGCACATTCTCTTTGGGAACTTTGACATCGTTGAGACTGACCTCGCGAGTATCGGACGCTTTGATACCCATCTTCTTTTCGGCCGCACCAATGGTCAG
>DAOUUR010000331.1 GCA_030668045.1 bacterium | reverse complement strand
CTTCTCTTGAAAAAGAGTACCGAGGCCAGAGAATCTGTTCTGGAAACAAGTATCAGGATGATCCGCCAGTACGGAATGGGATACGTCTTTGTCGATCAGTCCGCTTCTTTGCTCAGCAAGGTAGCCTTTGCCAATTCTTACGCAACACTTGCACTCAGCCAGAAGCTCAGGAGCGACATAATGACCATCGCAGGAGCGATGAATCTCACCGATGAACAGAAAGAATCACTGAGCACACTTCCCATCGGATCAGCCGTAGTTCGCCTGGCCGATGAGTGGCCCGAACCATTCCTCGTAAAAATTCCCCGTTTTCCGATCAAGGAGGGATCTGTCTCGGATGGAGCTATTCGGAGCCGGATGGCTGCCTATTCCAGCGAGTCCGCTATGAATAGCAGCCCACCAACGAAACCAACAGCAGTTCCGGCTATTCCACTCCCGGATAAAAAGGAACAAGATCATAAAAAAAAGAAGAATTCCCACCCACCAACCCCCGGAGAATCACAGATGACATTGCAGAATGTATCTGTAGATTCAAAACATGATACACCCGGCAAAGCACTACAGATATCTCGTGAAGAGATAAGATTCCTGGCTGACATCGCCGCCAGACCTCTATCGACAACCGTACCACGCTATCAACGACTGAACCTGTCCCGTCGTCGCGGCAATGCTATACGGCAGTCTCTTCAGTCTGCCTGCATCATTGAGGCCGTGCCTCTCGCCACACGCTCCGGCCAGGTTGTTCTTTACCAACTGACCGATTCAGGCAGGACTGCTTGTGCCTCCATCGGCATTGATCCAGGCCCCAAGCCACGCGAGAGTCTGGAACATCGCTACTGGATTGGCAAAGTCGCTACGTACTTCGGGAAGAAAGGCTACGAGATTACCAGGGAGCACCCCATCAAGGGCAACGGCGCCGTTGATCTCCTGGCTGAACGACCGGGTGAGCGAATTGCCATGGAAGTCGAAACTGGTAAATCAGACATCAAGGCCAACCTTGCCAAGATCAGGAAAGCTAATTTCGACAGAGTTGTACTTGTTGCCACTTCACCATCTGCCGTCAATGCCTGCCAGAGTGCTATTGACGCTATGGAGAATAACGATTCATCGAAGGCTGAACTCCTGACGTGGCTGGATATTTCATGAGCGATTCATATTGCTTGGCCGCCCGCTCTATCCTATCAATCAGGTCGGCAGGACCTTTGAATCTTTGCATGTCTTCAGGCCGGATAATCACAGCCGGAATGGCGTTGTCATGATAAACCCGCTCCCTGCAGCGGCTATCAGGAGACTTCTCTGCGTATTCCACTACAAGCCCGGCGTATGTCGGCAATGTGAAAGCAGGCTTGACGATTTCGTGCCTGCCGTTGTCATAGACCAAAACCGGCTGCTCGTAGAAAAACGGGATGCCGTATCGATCCAGAATCCTGCCGATCTGTGCCTCTTGTCGTAACCTATACGGCGGATCGAGTTCGGAAAGTTCGTCTTCAAGATCGGTTGCCGGATTGTTTAGATTCATTTTGTGTTTACCTCCTGGGTTTCCTTAGCCACACGCTCGGCGATAGCCGTCAGCTTTGCCTCTGTGTGGCCGATTATTGCGAATATCTTGCTGTTGTGCCCCTGGAGTTTTTCGGCGGCCTTGAGGAGATCACCAAGTTTGCGGTAGTCGTCGTTCTCGGCACACTTCTCAGCCTGCTGGGTCAGTTCTCGAATTCGCTTTTCATTGGCGGCAGCGGTCTTGTCCAGCCTCTCCAAGCGTCGGTCGATCCCAACGAGTTGGTTATACCTGGCAGCCAGATCCGCCGAGGCCGCCTTCTTGGCTGAGGTTGGGAGTTTTGAAAACACCTCACGGGTTTCGGCCAATCTGGCGACGTGGCCGTTGCGTATCTGGTGGGCCTTTTTTCGAAGGGCAGCCATGCGTTCTGTCAACCAACCTTCGGCCGGAAGCGTTTGCTTGATCTGATGAACGATGTTGCCGGCCAACTCCGGATGCTGGTTGAGAAGATTACTTTCTTTGCGAATGCCGTGCAGCCTTCTGCCGAGCAGATCGGAAAGGACGTGTCCCTGCTGCTGGGCCTTCTGAATGTCCCGCATGTTATGTTTGACGGCAGGAGGCGTAACCCGCCTGCTTATGCCGGGACCAGTTACATGCCCTTTGGTGTGTATCAAAAAAGCGAGAATCCCGACGACGAGAGCAACTGTTATCGCTGTATGAATAATCTCCGTGTCAAGCAGCCAATTTATACCGAGCATCTTGGATACCAGCAGGCTGGCGCCAAGAGCGATGCCCACACCAGCCCAGGAGCCGCCCGTTTGGCGGATGGCCTGATACATTACGCTGCCCAAGATGATAATCGCAAAGCCCACAGCCACAGGGCCAAGATTCCTTATCGACAATCCGTTTCGCTGTTCCCACCAAACCAAGCCAACCGAAAGCGCCAGCCCAATGACCGCCGACATAACGACAGCCGGTCGCTGGCGGTCGAATCGTTTGCCGAGGATGGCATACGCCAAGGCCGTGAAAAAGGCAAAGCCCAGCACGAAATCAGGTAGAAGTGTTTCAAATATCTCGCCGAGAGCGAGGTCGGGGAAAGGATTTTCGGGTCTCATGAGACCTTCATGGGGCCGGTGGTATATAAATGTTGCGCCAGAAAAGTCCTATGCGAAATCGACATTCTGGGGTACAATAGATGCGATTCTTCGTTCACAGTTCACAAGGGAGGTGGCGGTTTTTTTTGCGCCCCCATCAGGTCGCTGGACGGAAAAACAATGGAGAGAAATATGCCTGATCTGAAGAGTTTTACGCATGGTGCTTTTATGCGTTGTGCGATTTGCGTTTTTGTGGCTGCGGCATCTGTTTTGATTGTTCCGGCTACGGCGGATGCGGCGCCGATTAATCCATTAGACCATGTTGCGAGTGATTCTCCTGTTGATACTGTTGTATTCAATGCTGCTTATGGAAACGGCACAGGAGCAGGCGCAGTGTTTCCGCATGATATGGACAGCAATGAGTGGCTTGCTTCAATGGATTCAGGCTTCCTGCTTAAATATGACAGCAAGACATTCCAGGGTTCAATAGACACAGGCATTTCCGGATTGACAGGAGTGGACTATCTGTCTGCTGACGATATTGTCCTGAGCGCAGGCACAACATTATACTTCGGCAATATCTCTGGTGGAACATGGAACCAGACAGCAAGCCTTGATTTAGCACTTGCTTCTGATATTACTGATGTTTCAGATGGACATGGATTAGCTGATCTGTTTATTCCGACAGCAAGTGATGGAGTTTATGCGATAAGGGGAGGAGTTTTGGGAGAGCAGGTTGATGGAGTTAATTGCAGAGCATATGATGTCTTTATTTTAGACCCAACTAAGTATGATCCTACACAGATGTCTCAAGTAGATGGAGAATTATACAAGCTTCTGGATAGTAATGGCCTTCCTTTAGGTGGAAACAATTTTGCATCAATCAATTTAGGAAATGCCACAACTCTTCAAGGAATGGCACAAACTAAAGATAACATGATTGGAGTAATGAATCCGGGATTTCAGGAATGGAATAATCAGCAATATGCAGATGGAATTGTCCCAGAACCAGTGACAGGAGCAATCCTCGCTG
>DAOUUR010000100.1 GCA_030668045.1 bacterium | reverse complement strand
TGACACGCCGGGTTGTGCAGGTTAGTATTGAGTCGGAGATAATTGCGTCAATGCAGGCAGCCCCGGGAAGGTTTCGAGTAGATGCATATTGTTATCGTTCAAAAGGATATACTTAATTTCGACTATCTGGCGTCTCTCCGCACGGCGTCGTCTGAGTCGGCTGATTTGGTCTGTCTTGGCGAATTGGCTACTTCGGGGTGTCTTTATCAAAGCAACCGGTTTCCCGACTTTGACGACGTTCGGGAATCTTTGAAGGCGTTCGACTGTGGTGTCCTGCTCGGCCTGCCGCGTAGAGATGGCAGCAGTCTGCGCAACTCATATCTATATTCTTACGGGGAGTCATACCAGATATACGACAAGCAGAATCTGTTTTCCCCGATGAATGAGGATAAAATCTATCAGGCTGGCACCCGGCCGGGAATTTTTGACACAGCGCATGGTCGCCTTGGAATCGCTATCTGCTACGATCTGCGTTTCGATGCAGTCTTTGAGGCTCTCAAAGAGGCGCAGCCGGGGATCATTTTTGTTCCAGCTGCCTGGCCCAGTGTTAGAATCGCCGATTGGCGCGAGTTACTGGTGCGGCGGGCGGTTGAAACCGGCGTCAATATTGTGGGAATCAACGCGGTTGGCGACGATGGTGCCAACGTGTTTGGGGGTTGCTCGATGGTTGTTGGTTCCGATGGTACTATTTTGGCCGAAGCCGACCGGTCCAGCGAGACAATTCTCAGGGTCGAGTTGTAACAGCTCGGATCGCCCCGGGGCGCTGCTAATGGCGGTCGACAGTTGGTCACACAGGTAACTTGTTAATAAATATGCAATTGTGCCGATTTCGGGAATATTGGATCTATTGAGAGTTGCGGAATTTGATAATGTTGGAACAAGAACATTTCCTTTTTTGTTTATTGACTTGACTCTCGATCAACTGTGAGTTAAATATATGGTCTGACCAAAATATGGGCCCTTAGCTCAGTTGGTTAGAGCAGCTGACTCATAATCAGCGGGTCGCAGGTTCGAGTCCTGCAGGGCCCATTAATTTAGGAGAGTCCTGGGCAATTAGCTCAGTTGGTTAGAGCGTTCGGTTCACATCCGAGAGGTCACTGGTTCAAATCCAGTATTGCCCAATTGATAGAGACGATGGTGAATCTCAAACTCTTGTTCACGCGAAAAAGGCGTATCTTTCGAATACTGCCCTTGTCCCCGCTCAGCGGAGGACGGCGATATCGGAAGGTATTAAAGATAGCGCATTCAACCGGGAATCCGGTGGGTGCGTTTTTTGTTAGGTCGCCGATTCCGGCGGTTCTAAGGAGGTGGCAATGAATGATGACCTCGGGTTACTTCTCAAACTCCAGGTAATTGACTACGACTGTGGGGAGTTGGAAAGATCAAAAGAATACTTGCCAGACATGATGGAAAATCTCACTCGTGAGATACAGGAGGCAAAGCAGGCTTTTGAGACGACCACCCTGGCTCTGGAAGAAAGCAGAATCAGGCAGAAGAACCTTGAGCTCGAAATCGCTACCAGAGAATCAGAGTTGCAGAAGTATCAGCAACAGATGATGTCGATCAAGACCAACAAGGAATACGATGCCCTCGTTGCCGAAATTGATGTCAGCAAGGCGGCCATCTCGGAGATGGAAACAGACCTCCTGGAGACGATTGAAGCGATTGGTGGGATGGAAAAGGAAATTGACGAACACAAGGACAAGTGCTCCAAGGTTGAAGAGAACAATAAGCACCAACTGGAGATACTTCAGGAAAAAGTTGATTCGATCGGCGATGTGATGTCCGGCAAGCAACAGGAGCGCGAGGGGGTCAAGTCATCTATTTCCAGGCAAACGCTCTCAATGTATGAGCGGGTTCGTCGCAGCCGTGGTGGTGATGCGGTGGTCGTGGTTAAGAAACGAGCCTGTGGGTCGTGCTACAAGTCGCTTACGCCAAAGAAAGTCCAGGAGATACGGAAAGCGGACCGCATCCACACTTGTGAAAGTTGCGGGCGTCTCCTATTTTGGGACGAAGTGATCTCAAATTAACTGGCAGTTATGGCTCTCTGAGCAGATATTGATGTGGAGAGAGATGTAAAGATGAAGATAGTTCCGGAAATAGCCCTCACTTTCGATGACGTACTGCTGGTACCTGCGTATTCCGATGTTTTGCCGCGCGATGTCGATATCTCCACCAAGGTGGCTGATGGCATCACACTGAACATTCCGTTACTTTCGGCAGCTATGGATACGGTTACCGAGTCGCAGTTGGCTATTGCGATGGCTCGTCAGGGTGGGCTTGGTATAATCCATAAGAATATGTCGCCCACTCAGCAGGCTGCCGAAGTCGATAAGGTCAAGCGGAGCGAGTCGGGGATGATTGTTGATCCGATCACGCTGCCCCCGGATCGCAATATCGGTGAAGCTCTGGAAGTGATGGAACGTTTCTCGATCTCCGGAATCCCAATTACCGAAAGAGGTCGGCTGGTCGGCATTTTGACCAATCGCGACCTGCGCTTTCACCGTGACAACAGCCAGTCCATCTCTGAGGTGATGACCCGCGAAAACCTGGTAACGGTCCCGGAATGCACTGATCTGGAAACGGCCAAAGAAATTCTGCACGAACACCGAATTGAAAAACTACTCATAGTTGATGATTCCTACCAGTTGAAGGGAATGATCACCGTCAAAGATATTATGAAGCGGATCCAGTACCCCAATGCCTGCAAGGACGATCGCGGTCGTCTTCGTGTTGGCGCTGCTATTGGAGTCGGGGCTGATCTTGATGAGAGAAGCTCGGTTTTGATCGACGCCGGGGTTGATCTGCTGGTGGTGGACAGTTCGCATGGCCACAGCAAGGGCGTGCTGGATGCGGTGACGGCGCTGAAGAAAAAATTCTCGGCGGTACCGGTTATGGCCGGTAACGTCGCTACGACCGATGGAACCCAGGCGCTTATTGATGCCGGCGCTGACAGTGTCAAGATAGGTATTGGTCCGGGTTCTATTTGCACGACAAGAGTGGTCACCGGTGGTGGTGTACCGCAGGTGACGGCAATCAGAAATGCTATCAAGGCTGCCCGCAAATCCGGTATACCGATTATTGCCGATGGTGGCATCAGGTATTCCGGAGATATTACCAAAGCTCTGGCCTGTGGCGCGCAGGCTGCAATGATCGGTTCAGTTTTTGCCGGAGTCGAAGAATCGCCCGGTGAAACGGTTCTTTTTGAGGGCCGGTCGTTTAATGTCTATCGCGGGATGGGTTCGTTGGGAGCGATGGGCGAAGGCAGCAAGGATCGGTATTTTCAGGATCATGAAGAAGAACCTTCCAAGTTTGTCCCTGAAGGTGTCGAAGGGCGAGTGCCCTACAAGGGTCCGCTGGCTGATTCGATCTATCAACTTATCGGCGGGCTGCGGTCCGGGATGGGTATGTGCGGTGCCGCCAGCTTAGTGGAGTTGGAGAAGAAGGCACAGTTGGTTCAGATTACGGCGGCGGGAATTGCCGAGTCTCATCCGCATTCGGTGCCGGTTACCAAAGAAGCGCCGAATTACCGGAGAATGTTTTAGCGCTCCGGTCTGATATTGTAGAAGTGTTGTTGTTTGATATATTTAACGAGTGCTTGTGAAAGTAGGAGAAACAGTCGCGCTTTAGCTACTAATCTAGAGTGAGGAAAGTCCGAACTCCACAGAATCAGGGCGCCCGGTAACGCCGGGGCGGAGTGATCCGACGGAAAGTGCCGCAGAAACTATACCGCCCGCCGCAAGGCAGGTAAGGGTGAAATCGTGGTGTAAGAGACCACGGCTGCCGTCAGAGATTTCGGTAGCGGGTAAACCCCGCCCGGAGCAAGGCCAAATAGGGGAAGAGGGGTTGATTCGCCCCGTTATGATTCCCGGGTAGGCCGCAAAGAATTGTCGGGCAACCGGCAATCAAGATAAATGGCTGTTGGTTCGTTTTGGCGAATTACAGAACTCGGCTTATTTCCTGCTTTCCAAGCCTTCAAAAATTTGGAGGCCTTATGGTCGTCATGCACAAGCCACAATCCCTCAAGTGGGTAATGGCTCCCAAGGCTGATCAGGATACACTTGAGCAATTGTCAACCGCCACAGGTCTCTCGCCGTTGATAGTTGAAGTGCTGATCAATCGAGGGATGGATACGCCCGAGCTGGTTGACAGTTTTCTCAACCCCAAACTGACCGATCTAAATGATCCGTTCTCCATGATAGGAATGCGTGAAGGTGTCGAGCGGATTGGTCGTGCCTTTATGGAAAACGAGAAAATCATAATCTATGGCGACTACGATGTCGATGGAATCACGGCAACATCGTTGCTATACATAGTTCTCAACAAGCTTGGAGCTCAGGTAGGTTTCTATCTTCCGAATCGATTGACGGAAGGTTACGGTCTTTCCGTTGATGGTATCGACCAGGCGAAGGCAAAAGGTGTGAGTCTCATTATCACGGTTGATACCGGCATTACGGCTGTTGACGAGATAGCATACGCCAGTTCGCAGGGGGTAGATGTAGTCGTCACCGATCATCACGAGCCGGGCGACACTTTGCCTGAAGCGCTGGCCATCATCAATCCCAAGCAACATGACTGTAATTATGGTGAACAGCTCTCCGGGGTTGGAGTTGCCTTCAAGTTTGCTCAGGCCATCTATCAATCGCTGAATCAGGATGAATCCGAGTTGGAAGAACATCTTGATCTGGTGGCAATGGGGACGGCTGCCGATATCGTTCCGCTGGTAGGCGAAAACCGTATATTGACGCGTTTTGGAATTGAGCAGGTCGCGCGAACAACCAAGCCGGGACTGAAATCGTTGATCTTCGTTTCCGGTCTGATGGGCAAGCGTATCAGCACCGGGCAGGTAGTTTTCATTCTGGCTCCACGCATCAATGCGCTGGGACGTTTGGGCAATGCGCGCGAAGCAATCCGCCTGTTGGCCACCAAAGACGAACAGGTTGCTCAGGAAATCGCCCGTCGCCTTGACGAGGAAAATCGGCGGCGCAAGGAGATCGATGGCGAGACGCTCAAGGAAGCGCTCAATCAGATTGATGAAATCGTTGATCTTGACGAGGACAAAGCAATCGTATTGGCTGGCGAAGGATGGCATCAGGGTGTGATCGGGATCGTGGCCAGTCGTTTGGTTGAGAGATACCACATGCCGACGGTGCTGATATCGATTACCAATGGAATCGGTAAAGGTTCGGCTCGGTCGATCCCTGGATTCCATCTGTGCGAAGCTCTCAAAGAATGCGAACATCTTCTTCTGAAGTATGGCGGCCACAAGTACGCGGCGGGTCTCTCCATTGAGCAGGCACAGGTTCCGGCGTTTCGGGAAAAATTCCGTGAGGTCTCCCAGCGCATGCTGACGGAGGAAGATGTTGTTCCCAAGCTTCATGTCGATCAGGAAATCGAGCTGGGTGATATCAACGAGAGCATGATGGACAGTATAGAATTGTTTGCGCCTTTTGGTCCGCAGAACATGAGGCCCATTTT
Source organism: bacterium (assembly GCA_030668045.1). Classification (GTDB taxonomy): domain Bacteria; phylum Zixibacteria; class MSB-5A5; order GN15; family FEB-12; genus DAOUUR01. The sequence continues at coordinate 2,185 of DAOUUR010000100.1, read as the reverse complement.
CCTGACTCGCAACTGTGAGGTTCTGGGACAACCGTACACGGTCGGACGCAACCATCTTCGGATGCGGGTGCGTAAAGGTCAGGCGGTTTTTGATGTGATCGGTTTTGGTTTTGGTGATATGGCCAAAGTGATATCATCGAAAGGATGTCTTGTTGACATCGCCTATGTTCTTGAGTATAACACATGGAACGACGTGACCAGAATTCAGGTACAGCTCCGTGATATCAAACTGACTGTAGGAAACCTCGCGCCAACTCTGTAGGAAGCAGATGTCAGTTCTTAGTCGGTTTCAACAGGGTGATTTCAGGGCCCTCTCCAGGATAATATCCTTTGTCGAGAACCGCAAAGACGGTTACCGCGAACTTCTTGGCAATCTGTACCGGCAATCAGGTCGGGCTATCCGCATCGGTGTGACCGGTCCCCCCGGAGCGGGTAAGTCCACCCTCGTCAATCGTCTCACCCACACATATGTTGCCGGTGGCTCAAAGGTAGGCATTGTAGCAGTCGATCCAACATCGCCCTTCACCGGGGGCGCCTTGCTGGGAGATCGTGTCCGCATGAACGAGTTTGAACACGGCAGCGGCGTTTTTTTCCGTTCCATGGCTACCCGTGGTGCCTCGGGCGGACTGTCCTCATCGACTGACAACGTTGCTGTCGTTCTGGACGCTTTTGGTTTTGATATTGTCCTGATCGAAACAGTCGGGGTCGGCCAGGTGGAGCTGGATATCGTTGATGCCTGCGATGCTGTTCTGGTGGTCGTGGTTCCGGAGTCGGGTGATTCTGTTCAGACGATGAAAGCCGGGCTGATGGAGATCGCCGATATCATGGTAGTCAACAAGGCTGACCGCCCCGGTTCTGAGAAGATTATTTCCGAGCTGAACACAACGATGCAGATGCGTCAGCAAGCCGATTCAGACTGGGCGGTGCCGGTAGTAGCAACTGTTGCCATCAAGAACGAAAATATCGACGCACTTCACAACTCGTTGACCAGCTTTATTGACTATCAGAAGGAATCGGGAGCCTTCGAGCGGCAACGCCGAAGCCGTATTGAGAAAAAGATATTGAACATTCTCAAGGATCGATTTCAAACCGAGTTTATCGACCGGATCGCCAGACCGGGAGTATTCGAGAAGTATGTCAGCAGCATCTATGACGGCAAATTGAGTCCATATGCCGTTGGCGAAGAACTCTACCGCGAATTAACATCGGATAAGTAGCAGTGCCGGAGGGTGACCGTCATTGTCTCTCACCACTTTCTTTGGGCCTGACCAACATCGTGATCAGGTAGCCCACGATTAGAATCAAGCTTACCCCAATGTGCACACCAGCCCACTGCTGGTGGAAATTAGCGCATTGGCGGTACTCAAACTGCGGAAAGAAAATATAGCCAAGAGAATATCCAGCAACCAATAGCCCGATTGACGCCACCGCCCCGAGTATGAGATATCTGCCAGTCGCTAGAGGCCAGAGGGTCTGGTAGATCCTCCTGAGTTCAATCAAGGCGATCGGGATTAGGACAATGAACGGGGGGAAAAAGAGACGGGTTTCGCGTGCTACCGATAGACACACGACCATCACGACCGTGACTGGTACAACAAAAAGAGCACTACCTTTAAGCCAGCTTTCCAGATTTGTTCTAGCCCGACGCAAAACGAAAGAGATGCCGCAGAACCAGACAAAGCCGAATGACATGAAGAGTGAATAGAACGTGTCCCGCGCCCGCAGGTTGTTTTCAAAATTGAAATCAAACCGGGTAAGAGGCGAGACCGAGTGTGGTTCGCGCACAAGAATATAATAGACAGTGTAGATAAGAGCCGCGCTCACCACCAGTGCCGTCGCCCTGCGGAAGTCTGCGGCGGGGCTGAACCGACGGACAGCGTACAGGATTACCGGCAAGAGTACCAGGCTCTGCTCACGGGCCAGGCAGGCCAGCCCAAAGAATATGGCGCTGGCAGCATATCGGTGCCGAGCCACTGATATGAGCGATATTACGACAAAGAGGTGAGCCCATATATCGTCCCAGGTATGCATTGGTTCAATATGAGCGGCCAGTATCGGCAGGGATGATGCCAGCAGGAACAGGCCAAGCGATGTTGATCGACGAGAAAACCCAAGAGCCTTCAGGTATCGGAAGAAAGCAAGGATGAGCAGAAAGGTCAGTCCGAATTGTACCGCGAAGAAGGCT
>DAOUUR010000516.1 GCA_030668045.1 bacterium | reverse complement strand
TACGACAAGCCGCCCTGCTCCTTTCCAGCTTGTAATATCGCCACCAACCAGCGCACAACCATATTTATCACCGGCAGAAACTATACCGGCGTGAAGCTTTTTTAATTCATCCGATCCAAAGCCCTTCGGCAGACCAACACTAACTACTGCCGCCACCGGCTCTGTCGCCATCGCAGCACAATCACTAAGACTAACCGCCATAACCTTATAACCAACCTGCTCGAGCGTAGCGCTATTAAGATCGAAGTGAACACCCTCCAGCAGCATATCGGTAGTAATAAGAACGCCAAGCCCCCGCCCAATTGCCACTTCAGCCATATCATCGCCGATACCGATGGGAAAATCAGCAGAACCGAGCCTGCTCTGACGTCCAAACCATTCGGTTATTTCGTCTTCACCGGCACTCATCGCTTCGCCAACTCACTCATCCAGTAAGCTACCTGCTCTTTAGCCTGCCGCGGTCCGGCGGCCCCTTCGGTGACATATTTACCCACCAGGTTGGATGCGCCGAGATGCTCGTAAACATCCTGTTCAATCTTATCGCAATGACGCTTGAAATCATCCAGACTAAGCTCAGCCAGTGACTTGTCCTGCCCCTCGCAATCAGCCACCAGTGCCCCAACGATACCGTGCGCTTCACGAAAAGCAACACCACGGACAACCAGATACTCTGCCAAACCCGTCGCGTCCAGAAATCCCTTGTCAAGACCCGCCGCAATCTTCTTAATATTGAACTTCGTATTGCCGACTATCGCCCGGGCAATCTCAACGCAGGCCTTAACGCTATCACACGCCGAGAAAACATGCACCTTATCTTCCTGCAGGTCCCGGTTATATCCCGACGGCTGGCCCTTGAGTATCGTCAGCATCGCCATCAACGAACCATACACAGACCCCGTCTTACCACGAATCAACTCGAGCACATCGGGATTGCGCTTTTGCGGCATCATGCTCGACGAGGTACAAAAGCTGTCGCTTATCTTGACAAATCCGAACTCGTTCGACGAAAAGAGTATCCAATCCTCAGACAATCGTGATAGATGCGCACCGATAAGAGCACAGTCAAAAATAAACTCCGCACAGAAATCACGGTCAGACGTCGCATCGATACTATTGTAGCAGATATCCGAAAAACCAAGTTGACTGGCCGTACTCTTTCTATCCAAAGCCAAAGTCGAACCCGCAATGGCTCCACAACCCAGGGGTGAAATATTGAGAAGCTTGCTACAATTGCCAAGCCTCAAAAAATCTCGCTCGAACTGCTCGACAAAACTCAGCAGATACATCCCGATCACTATCGGCTGGGCCCGCTGAAGATGAGTATAAGACGGCATCACATCATCGCTGTAATTGGCCGCCAGTTTGACAAACGCCTTTTGCAACCCGGTTATACCCGCCTGGAGCAATTCTATCTCGTCCCGCATCCAAAGACGAATATCGGTGGCAACCTGGTCATTACGGCTTCTGCCTGTATGCAATTTCTTTGCCGTATCACCGATCTTAGCCACAAGAGCAGCCTCGATAGCCATATGGATATCTTCGTAAGTCTTGTCAAACTTGAACCGACCACAGGAGATTTCTTCAGATATCTCCAAAAGACCATCCTTAATCTCCTTGAACTCATCCCGCGTAATAAATTTCTGGTCCCCAAGCATTCGCGCATGAGCGATCGAACCGGCTATATCATACTTATAAAGCCGAGTATCATGCGACAGCGACTCAACAAAATTAACTGTCAGCGGATCCGGCTCACCCGATAACCGTTTTTCCCAACTTTTTTCTGACTTGGCCATCTTCTCTACTCCAAAAAAAATATGACAAAGCAGACAAATCATACGACCGGCCAGACCCACTGTCAAGTTAATGATTACCCTATATTTTACATCAACTATTTTAAACCAGAATCGTAGCTATTAGAGAGGCGGGTTTATAGAGCCCGCCATGAAAATTGATGAAAACATGACAACACCGAATATAGATTAGAAAGGGTAGAACCATGACGGTAGTAAGCGCAAAAAAGGCAAAAAAGTATTTCGAGGCCAAACTGAATTTCACGACCGGGCCAATGGAACTTCTCGAGATGATGAAACACAACGAGAATATCAATATTATCGATGTACGTGCAATGGAGGACTTTCTAACAGGCCATATCAGAGGAGCTGTAAACATGCCAAAGGGCAGTTGGAGCACTTTCAAAGGCTTAACCAAAGATAGAGTAAATATAATTTACT
>DAOUUR010000558.1 GCA_030668045.1 bacterium | reverse complement strand
CGGTTTCCAGACGATAGAAATAGACGCCGCTGGCGAGGCCGGAAGCATCCCACTCTACCATATGGTAACCCGCCGGATAGTAACCGTCGGCTAACGTCTTGACCGTCTGGCCGACGATGTTAAAAATGCTCAGTCTGATTTCGGTCGGTTCTGGTAGAGCGAATTCGATCTGTGTAGACGGGTTGAACGGATTGGGATAGTTGTCACCGAGAGCGACTTTTTCGGGCAACTCAGATTCACCTTCCAGTTTCTCCCGTGTGAGAACCTTGATGCAGTCGCTGCCCTCGAAATAGGTGCTGTCATTAAGCATGCCGGTTATAGTCAGGGTCATCTCTGCCTGCAGACCAAGTTCGTTGAGAGCTTCAGCAATATCACTTTTATCGAATTTGAGCGTCAGGTCTTCAAAACCGTCGGGACCGGCCTCGGTACAATCACAACTATCTTCCGGGTCTATTACCGGCGCGGTGACATCCTCGTAACTCCAACGAATGGGGGCAACACCTAACAATTCCAGTGTAGTTGGGTCGATATCGTGAACATCGAAATCGGCCGTTCCCAGAATAGCGGTCGGCAATTTGGCCTTACCCATTGTCAGGTTGCCTTTCAAATTGAACGGATTGGGGCAGGAGGTCGGCTTGATGTCAAAATGAACACCAGCCATTGGCGGCTCGCACGATTCGTATTCTAAGCGGAGGGCGCCAAGCAACTCCCCGCAACTATTGTTGGGAGGTAAGGTGGGAGAGTCGGACCTGACACCGAATTCTCCACCGGTAGTGTCGCAGAAGAGCGGATCGGCAGAGAGGTTGCCTTCGATACCAGCCTGATCGGCGATACATCCGACCCAGTCACCGCCGGTGTTGCCATAGATGTCGGTGCATTTGAAGATCGGCGCAGTGGCGCTGTCACAGGCAATGGCGGAACCGTCGCCGTTGAAGACGATCAGGCTGTACCGAACCGATGCTGCCGTGTCCGATGCGGCTACATATATCCCAGCGCCTGCTGGCGCCCAGTTGTTGACCATAGTGACATGTATTATGATCGGCTTTGAGTTGTCGCGGCTATAGATGGCGCCGCCGTACCCGGCTGAACCGTTTCCGGTGATGACCGAGTTGGCAATGATCGGTCGTGATTCGTCGAAAGCGCATATGGCGCCGCCGCGGGCGCTTTCGTTGTCAGGGCCCCCGAAGGCGGTGTTGTTTGCGATAATGCAATTATCCACTACCGGATTGGAGAAGGAGCAATAGAGACCGCCGCCGCGGGTGGCTTTGTTCTCGGAGATGGTGCAGTTTCGCAGTTCGGGATTCGATTGATAGCAGGAGACGGCACCACCGTTGTAGTAGGCTGTATTCCTGGAGAATGTAACGTCCTCAATGATCGGTTTGGAGCTGTCGGCACAGCAAATGCCGCCACCGATTGCGGCCATGTTGAGTTCCAATACACACATGCGAACAGTTGGAGATGAATTCTGGCAGAAGATTCCCCCTCCAAATTGCGGGCCATTGGGTAAGCCCCTCGGCGCCCACCCGTTCCGAATGGTGAAGCCCTCAATGACAGTCGTTGAATCTTGGCCGTCGACGATGAGCATTCCGCGATGCGGTTCCGGCTCTGTTCCCTGGCAGTCGATGATAGTAACTTCCGGGCCGCCGAGAGAACGAAGAACAAGTCCCTTGCCGTTGAAGTCGATGTCGCGGTTACCGTCGCCGGTGTAGGTGCCGTCGGTGACCACCACAGTATCACTCTCGTGTGCTGTATTTATGGCAGTCTGGATCGTAGCGAAAGGATAATCAGGGCTGCCATCGCCGGTGAGATCGTTTCCGGAAAGAGACACATACCAGTCGGGACCGTCCCACAAATTGAGTGTGCAGGTGGTGTCGCCAGCGCCGGTGATCTCCGAGCAACCAGTGCTGGCTGGCAGGCAAGGCGAGTTTGTGCTGATGTTATAGTCACCGGAAGCTGGGTCGCAGAATAGTGGATCTGACCGGTAGTTGCTTCTTAAGGTAGCCTGATCGGCGAT
>DAOUUR010000604.1 GCA_030668045.1 bacterium | reverse complement strand
CATACTGGGGTGCACGGGGGGAATATATCTCGCCCAGGTTTGTCCTGAGACTGCGAGCCAGTTCGGTCATGGTCTTAAGTTACAAAAAAAACCGTGCGGGGCAACTACTCTCAAGAGGTGGGCTGTTAATAAAAAAACAGAATCCCGAAGGACCCTGCTTGTGGTTCGCAAGAAATGCAACTTGCTGCTATTCCAGTTGGCCGTAATGGCGTCCTTCGACTGCGTAGGTCGGATGCGGATGCGATCCAATGGCTACCAGATCATCCAACCAGTATGCCTTATCGTCGCGACGGTATATCAGGAATCGTTCGTCGTCGGTGGCGTGTCTGGCGCGATGGTATCGCATGTAGATACGGCCTTCGGTCAGGCCAACAATCTCGACCTTGCCCGACTCGTGCGACATCACCATCCTCGCTCTTTTGGCCAGTCCACTCACCCGTCGTTTGGCCTCGCGGAAAATCCGATGCGCGCGTACCAGCGGCACCGCGAACGGCTTGTTACCCTCAGTCGGACGGCACTGGAAGATGTAATAAGGTGGTACGCCGATATAGGAGAGTCTTTGCATAAGTTTGGCCAGCCGCTCCGGGCTGTCATTGACACCACCCAGCAGCGGCGTCTGATTAACTGCTTCGACACCGGCCTTTTTGAGCATTACCATCGCCTCGATTGCCGGTCGTGTCAGTTCCTGGATGACGTTGAAATGAGTCATCAGGTAGATTCGTCTGGTTGGCGTGCTGTAGCGGGCCAGCGTATTGAGCAACTCCGGGTCATCGGTTATACGCCAGGGATTAAACGATGGCATCTTGGTGCCGATTCGGATGATTTTGACATGATCAATCTCCCGAACGCGGCGAATAATACTCTCCAACCGCCGGGTAGAAAGCAACAGCGGATCGCCACCAGTCAGCAGAACGTTGGTGATCTCTTTGTGACGGCGGATATACTCGATACCTTCGGAAACGTCGGTGACCGCCTCGTCGTTGTCGTCCTGGAAAAGTCGCTTCCTGAAGCAGAACCGGCAAAAGGCTCCGCAGACTTCGTTGCAAAGCAGGACTGCCGTACTGGAGTATTTGTGCTGGGTGCCGGGAGCGACATAGTTGCCCTGCTCGTTGGAAGCATCGAGTTCGCCAAACGGTTCCATCTCGCTCACTTGGGGAATAATGATGCGGCGGATCGGGTCATCGGGGTCGTTCCAGTCGATCAGACCCAGATAGTAGTCGGTGGCGCGGAATTTGTAACGGTCGACCACCGGCGCCAGAGCACGCCGAGTCTCCTCGGGCAATCCCTTCACCTGATCAAGTCTGTTTATGTACCGTACTTTTGCCATAGAACCAACACTTTCCGAATCGAGCAATATTACTCCTTAACCACCGGTTCCGGGTGGCGGCCTCAGCATCCCGTGCCATAGATAGTAAGTGCGCCTGAAGCCTGAGAAATTAGTAGGCCCTATAATTAACAACAGTTCGGGGTCACTGTCAAGTTCCCGACAGGCAAAATATCGGTTTCTTTCAGCGCATCGAGACTACAGCATCCGCGTAACAGTAGATAAATCATCAACTTAACAATTTCAGGGCACCGCCATTTGATGAAATTCTACTATATATACGTGCGAAATCAATGAATTATTCGGAAAATCGGGATAATCACCGGTCTCATAGACCGGTTGGGTAGGTAATTACTTGAT
>DAOUUR010000487.1 GCA_030668045.1 bacterium | reverse complement strand
TTTCTCCAGGATCTCCTCAAAATCGGCTTCCCAGAGGGTGCTCTCGGGACGGACTTTTTCCATTTTATAATAACAAATGCAAATTCATTTTTCATCGCGCGATCAGGAGAATGTGACAGCACCCCCTGTCCACACTCAATCAAATTATTATAAACAAAAAAAGAACTGTAAAGAATAGTCAAGTTTTTATGAAGGGGTATATAAAAGACAAAAAAAAGCTCGACGCTATTGTCGAGCCTCATTTATTGACCAAAATAGTATTATTGTCCGTTTATTATTTCTTATCATGAGGTAGGAAATCGCTGATCAACCAAAACTCCGCGTCACCGCCAATCGTACTGAAGAAGGCGATCTTCTCGCCGTCCGGTGACCAGCTGAATTCACTGTTTTTGGCTTCCTTTGAAAGGCCGGTGTTGAGCTCTTGCAGTTCTCCTCCAGCAAGCGAGGTTATCCAGATTTTACCCTCGGCATTATGAGCGATCTTCGATCCGTCCGGGGAGTAGGCCAGCTGACTGTGTCTGCCTGACCTAATATCTGCAACGAGTACTTTGGATTGACTGTCTTCGACGGTTATCGTATTTATCGCATCGCCAGAGAAATAGGCGATTCGCTTACCGTCTGGCGAGTAGTCGATGGCGCCTCCGGCTACGCTATCAGTCTCGGAGCTAATTTGCCTGATTTCACCGCCTTCAGCAGGGATCACATATATTGCCTGGAAGCCATCATCCTTAGACTTCTCGTGCCTGTCGGTAAATGCAACCGATCGTCCGTCAGGGGACCAGCACGGATAGCCTTCGTACGTTTCATCATTCGTCAGCCGGGTTGGGGGGGTACCATCCAGCGGGATCGTCCATATATCGGCGCCCTCCTTAGGATCATACGGCTCCTGATAAGCACTTACGACAATCATCTTTCCATCCGGCGAGACATTGAGGCCACCGCCCGGTACTATTGAAACAAGCCACCGTTCAAACCTCACAGGTACCTCAATGGGATCGCCTCCCACAGCAGGGACATATAGCGTCATAACTTTATCTTCATCCCCGTTGAATCCTCGAAAGTAGATGCGCTCTCCATCCTGTGACCATCTTGGATAGTATGGCCATCCTCCCTCAGGCGTTACCTGCACTGCTTTCCCTCCACAAACCGACACTGTATAAATAGCAGAATGTTCATGCGTTTGAATGAAGACACCAAGTTCATCGTCTGGGGTCCAACCCGCCAGCATATTCCAGCTGCTACGCGGAAGTTCGATCCTTTCAGGTCCTCCTGCGCTGAATGCGTCCGGCGACAGTTCGTACACCAATATCTCTTTGCTGTCATTGTTCTTTCCTGGCTCGAGGTGGACAGCGATATATTTGCGATCAGGTGACCATACGGGTCCTCTCAGCCGTCCATCCACGTTGGCAATCTTAACGGGGTTGCCACCGACAGAAGCGACGACCCACAGATCACCGTCATAACGCAAGTGCTCATTGCTCTTCGGCCAATCATCCCGCTCACGATAACCCGCATACGCAATGAACTCACCGTCAGAGGAGAAGGACGGTAGCCGGGCCCAGTCGGAGGAGACCTTTTTGGGCTTGCCTCCTTCTGTCGGGATCGTATAAATGTAGCGGTTATGGCTCTCGATAACTTCCCCACGAGGTTTGCCAAGTTCGAGTGCCGAAAAAGCTAACATTTGACCATTGGGTGACAAGCTGAGGCGATAGCTCCAGAGGTGCCCACCCTGTTCTGGCAACTGGACCAGACGAGGCTTACCACCCGCCACCGGAATGACAGAGACGACACTCCCTTCATCGGAATCGGGGTGCCCGCCGCCATAAACCGCGATCCAATTTCCATCGGCCGACCAGGTCATCATGCCACTGGCATCCCAGATCCCTGGCACATCTGCGAGGCGGACGGGTTCACCCGCAATATCAGGATCGACTTTACCATGAAGTGGAATCACCCACACCGCGCCATCGGACATGAAAGCCAGCTCGTTTCCATTAGGCGAAAGAACGCCGTTCTGCGGGTTACTTGCAATCTTGATTTTTCGAAAAGTTGGCTTGCGGCTAACATTGGTCAGTGCTTGTTCAAGACGGGCGAGTCTATCCCGAGCCATGGAGACTGCATCCGCCAGTTCCGGATAGTCGTCGATCACGCGTCGATAGGTTTTTTGTGCTTCCTTCAAGCCAAGTTTTTCGTAACACATCCCCATGTGTAGTAAAGCTTCTGCAGTAACCTTCCTGTTACTGGGATATTGTTGTACGATCAACCGGTAAGTTTTGATAGCCTCATCCAGTTCACCGTCTACTTCTTCCTGATAAATGGCTTTACTTAAGAGCCTTTCGGCTTGCTGTTCCTGCCCTG
>DAOUUR010000524.1 GCA_030668045.1 bacterium | reverse complement strand
CGATGTAAAGCTCACCGCCGGCGAACAGGATATGATTCGCTACTGGATAGAAGCAGGTGTCCCATACCCCGGCACTTATGCCGCGCTCGGGACCGGAATGATAGGAGGCTTCCCCTATAGCCAACTCGACACATCCGACCGGGCCTGGCCCGAATCAAAGGCCGGCGCAGAAGCCATCCAGCGCCGATGCCACAGTTGCCACGATAAACGGCTGCCCATGCCCCGCTACATCTCCGACAATCTCGACCTGATCCTCTCCAACCACAGCTTCGACGACATCCGCTGCAAAATGTCGCGCCACATAATGTTCAACCTCACCCGTCCCGAGAAATCGCTCATCCTCCTCGCCCCTCTCGCCCGCAGCACCGGCGGATACGAACTCTGCCGCGACGCCGAGGCAAAACCAGTTACGGTCTTCGCAGACACCAGCGATCCGGACTATCAGAAGATCCTCGCAATGTGCACCGCCGGCAGAAATCACCTCGAAAAAATAAAGCGTTTCGACATGCCGGGCTTCACACCAATTCCGCAATACGTCCGCGAGATGCACAGATTCGGAATCATAACAGACACCACAACCACCATAGACCCCTACCGAACCGACCAGGCATACTGGCAATCGTTCTGGCTCACCCCCACAACCCATTATCCAACGCTGGCTCCCAACACCGCACGGCAAAACCGTGCCCCCGTACACTGCTGGCCCGCCAACTTCATTATTCGAGATTCCCCGTTTCAGGATCCTATTAGCCCGTCAATTTTGAATTCATGGCTGTCGTTCCCGCGAAGCTTGTCCCCGACCCCGATCGGGGAGCGGGAACACGGACTGGTGCTGTGGAGGTCTAAACTGACAATTTATGACATCGTGGCAGTCGGAAGTATTGAGCAAAAACGGTCACCGCTCAGATTTCAAGTCTTTAATATCGAACAGGGGCTTCGCACCTGCACCGCTAAAGGGAAAAAGATTAAGAGTAAAAAGGGAACTATCTGACCCTTCTTCTCCTCATTAACGTTAATCCACCTAATGACAGCAGTACCAAAGTGCACGGTTCAGGGACGGAGGCGACACGAAACCCGACACCGTAGTCCTCGGCGTACGGGAAGTAGATGGACGGGGCGGACGATCTGAGGCAGCTGCCGTAGTGGCCGTAGTACGACCCACCACGGAGGCGGCGATTGGAACCAATCAGCGTTTCATTCCACTCCCAGACGTTGCCCATCATATCATAAGTACCATGTTGCTCTTGTGTGCCATCGCCGATATCCCAGGGCTGACCGATTACCTCATCGTAATTCGAATCATCACCTGCAATTGGAGCAGTATCCGTTCCATTAGCATAAGTTGAATAAGCACTGCCGGTATAATAAGCTGCTTTGTACCATTCATCTTCTGTAGGAATAACATAAACAATTCCATAAGTCGAGACAGCCGAATCCCTGTCGATTCCTTCAAAATCACCCGGATTGGTATTGTCGCCGCTAAACTGATACGCCCCCTGACTCTTGTCGCCGCTTGTAAGGTAGTTGCAAAACTGGGCCGTTTCATACCAGCTTACGCGATTGGTCGGTATGTTATCGCCGGTAAAGTAAGCAGATTGATCATAAGCATTACTCGGATTGCCGGTGGGTGCCCCTGCCGCTGTGACAAAATCATACCATTGTGCATTGGTTACTTCGTACTTGCCAATTTGGTAGGTATGATCGACCGAACCACAGCCGGTTGGATTTGCCTCGGCTCTGGTATCCCCAGGATTACCGGGGTTGCCGATGGTTACAAAATCAATGGCAATTCCCTGTACCAATTCTGCCGAGGCAATACTCGAAAGGAACAACACACACAAACTTGACGGTAAAACTTTTCTCATTACGCACACTCCTTCTCTGCAAACTATATCCTTTGGCAACAAACTGCGACTGCGAAAGAAAGCCCGGGATGAAACCCCGGAATCCTTCACCGTTCATCCATGAGCATCTTTTACTATACCAAAAGAGCCGCAAAAGTCAAGCAAAAAACCCGGCATTAAATCAAAAGTCCGCCTCGCAACCCCGTAGTCGCGACTTTTTGCTTTGACGGGCGGTTTTGTTTTGATTATTCTTCGTTGGAGTAGTCAAGTGGACCACATCATGGATCGAGTATCGATACTATAGAGAAGGAGCATAAGAATATGTGGTATGCCATTCTTGG
>DAOUUR010000358.1 GCA_030668045.1 bacterium | reverse complement strand
GATGACCCGAAGGAGGATGAAGATGCTGAAAAGTAATGTTAAGTACCCGGTCCAAGCCCCCGCACTGGATTTGTCCTACATCAACGATGCTAACGGTGAATTCTTGGGGTCAACATATCCCAAGCACCGGGATGAATTCGTCCACCGTCTCAACGGATACGACGTGGCGGTGAAAGCGTTGCGGTTGTTAGCGGGCGGAAAGACCATCGATCCGTCAGGTGAGGATATCAACTGGCCCGGATACGCGCAACTCGTACTCAAAGACTTAGGAGAGCTCGATAAGGAGAAAACTGATGAACAGACTTGATTACCTTGGCGCTGTGGCCGCTCTCAGGGCGCACAATCAAGCCCTCGAACGATGGGTCGAGCGGTTGCATCTTGAAATCGCACAGACATTTGACACACTAAAAGGAGTACACGATGAATCAGAATGCAGAGATGGTCGACGAATCGTTAGTCGACATGGAGACCGGTGAGGTTGTTGACGCCTTTGAGTTGGGGAAAACGACCGTTATCGAAGATTTACCACGATATGCCAGAGCATTGAGGGCGCTTGAGGCCAGAACAGAGATGGTCAAGAAGTACCGGGCCGAAGAAACCGAGCGGATCCAAGCAATCTGCGATGCGAAGATCACCAAGTTCGCAGAAACGCAACACTTCCTTACGTCTATCGCTTCGGGTCTGATGAAGGAGTCCGGCAAAGATAAGCTGGAATACCCTGGTCTCGGGACGTTCCGGTTCGGGATGTCTAAGGTCTCGGTGAATACCGATGAGTATGATGCCCTTCCCGATGACAAGAGGGACGCATTCCAAAGCGCGAACGTCGGGTGGTTTCGCAAGAAGACCACTATAGACCCCGACAAGAAGAAGATCCGGGCGACGCTTGAGAGCAAAGAGCCGGTGCAGGGGTTCAGCCTGAACAAGAAGCACGAGACGTTCACCTTTAAGGTGGAGAGGTAGTATGGCTTTCCAAAAGGCAGTAAAGGAACAGGTCAAGCTCCGCATCGCCCTGATCGGGCCGTCCGGTGGAGGCAAGACCTACTCGGCGCTGAGGTTCGCCAAATATCTTGGTGGTCGGGTCGCGGTGATTGACAGCGAGAGGAACAGCGCCGCGTTATATGCCGATATTTTCGACTTCGACGTTTGTCCTCTTGAACCAAAGTATTCGGCCGAAAAGTACATAGAGGCGATCAAGGACGCTTCCGGCTATGACGTGTTGATTATCGATTCATGGTCTCATGCGTGGTCTGGTGAAGGTGGTATTCTCGATTTCGTCGGGGACACTACGGCCGCGTCCCGGTCAAGGAACGCCTACACCGAAGGCTGGAGGAAAGCTACTCCGTTGCATAACCGGATGGTCGATACCGTCTTGGCGTTCCCCGGCCATGTGATTGTAACTATGAGGACCAAGACCGAATATGTGATGGAGGAAAACGATCGAGGGAAGAAGGTCCCCCGCAAGATTGGGTTGGCCCCGATTCAGAGAGACGGGATTGAATACGAATTCGATATCGTTGCTGACATCGACCACGAACACACCATGTCGGTCACGAAGACACGCTTGGAGGCCCTTGCAGAGCCAAACAACGTATTCAGGAAGCCGGGGAAGGATTTCACGAATATTGTGATGGAGTGGTCTAACAGCGGCGTGGCGGTGCCTAAGAGCATCCCTGTGTTGCAGGCCGAGATCAAAGCCCTCGAACGGGAAGTTTACGTTGATGACCGGGGGGCTCCTATCCTCGATGACAGGAAAACGGCGAGAGAAAAACACCTCGGGGCCGATGGTGGGCAGGACGTTGAGAAACTAACAGCCTACCGGAACTTCCTGAAAGCTGAAGTCACCGTAGACAGGCAGACCGGCGAAATACCGAAAGCCGAGGCTACTACCGGCGACAGTCCCCGTGTTTGGTCAAGGGATGACCTGTTAGCGCTATATGAGGAGCGTGGCGCGGGGCTGTCTACCGATGATCGGTCGAGTTGTCAGTACGACATGGACCACCCGGAAGAGCTTACGGCAACCGGTATCGAAGAGTGGTGCGAGAAGCTGAACGCACTCGAAGTAGAATAACATGAGCGGTTGCCGGGGATCTGCGGGCTGTCGAGCCTTCACTCAACCAAGCCCCGCCCCGGCGCCGCATAATTGAAAGGAACGAACGATGGACAGAGAAATCACAAACGCGGAAATAGAATCGGTCAGTCTCGGTTTTGAGGGTCATGGCATATTCACTTTCAACATCAATGTTCACTATGGCGGAGGGTCAACCCAGGGTTGTGGCGGGTATGCTTTGTCTGAACACACGATACATCGACCAGTTGGGACCGAAATTCTAACCGCCATCTTGAAGACGGTTGGATGCAATGAATGGAATGAGTTGGAGGGAACGCCGATCCGGGTAGACCGGCGAGGTCATCGAATAGTGGCGATTGGCCATTACATTAAGGACGAGTGGCTCCACTTCGGTAATTTCTGCGAGTCATACCCAAATGACAAAACCATCATCGAGGATTTGCAAAAACAGGTTTCTGCCTTTGTTCGCGCAAATGAGATTGTATTTGCCGATATGGCTCGTTGGGGCAAAGAAGCCGCAACAGCTAATCGTCGAATTGCTGCACTGAAAGGCGTGGTAACGAAGATGAAAAAGTCCTAATCATGGACGCATTGCGTGCAAGGACGCGCAGATAACGGCTGGACCGGCGGAGTAGATGTAGGGCGCCACTCACAAGGAGCGAGACAATTAGAATGGATTGTCAAAGGCGATTCCCCGCCGTCAGCCAATAAAACGAGAAAGGTGGAGACGATGAGTGAGAGAAGAAACCAGAGACTTGAATTAGAATCCGTGCATCCAACCAGTTCGACGACGGGTGTAGCTACAAGTATCTTCATGAGTAACGGTAGAGTGAAGATCGAATCGGTCATGGGGAAGGGCGATTTCCGCCAACTCAGAGAGGTAGAACCCGGACCGAGCTTTATTTTACCTGAACAGTGGCCTGCCGTCAAAGCCTTTATTGACCAGCAGCTTGCGGACTATTCGCAGCCGGAGCAACCCGACGACCAATAACCCGCGCTCGGCGCGACAAGGAGATGATGAAAGATGAATGAAGGAGATCAAGTAACGGTCGTTATGAGTCGCAATGATGTTTTCCCGTGGCAAGACAGCCCAAGTTTTGAGGCGACTTTAATACGTAGGCCCGCTGGCCCCGGCGATACATTTGCGGTGCAGATCAACAGTCGCATTATTCAAATAAATGGTAATAGCTCAG
The DNA here is from genome assembly GCA_030668045.1 of bacterium. Taxonomy (GTDB): domain Bacteria; phylum Zixibacteria; class MSB-5A5; order GN15; family FEB-12; genus DAOUUR01. The sequence goes on along the minus strand of DAOUUR010000358.1, from coordinate 46 downwards.
AATTCGTGGGGATATACACATGAACTGCCCTATCTGCTCGAACGTC
>DAOUUR010000441.1 GCA_030668045.1 bacterium | reverse complement strand
TCGGGCGCCAGCCGCGTCATCAGTACGAACGTTTTCATGATATTATCCTCCGGTAACCTGTTGTTACTGTGGCCACTCTTGTTGGTTGCTGGCCTCCATCGTCGAAGGCCGCAATCAACAATAAAAGAAACTTGTTTCAAGCGGAAGGGGTGGGAATCGAACCCACCGGGGACAATGCGATTGCCCCCCTCACGGCTTTGAAGGCCGGGATCGCCACCAGACGACATCCGCTTCCGCACTCACAATAACCAACAGCCCACAATTTGTAAAGTACCGATCATCATCCACAGCCAGCAGCGAACGCAACAGGCGCACAGTGCCTTTGTGATTGACTTTTCCGATTAAATCGACCACACATAGTATGTGAAACTTGACTCACCACTGCAGTTTGTTAAGGGTGTCGGCCCACGCAAGGCCGAGGTGCTGGCGAAAAGCGGCTTGGAAACCGTCTCGGATATGCTGCGCTATTTCCCGCGCCATTATCTTGATCGTACCAGCGTCGTCTCGATTGGCGAACTTAAGGTTGATCAAAGCGCAACCATCATCGGGCAGGTCAAGGCTCACGGTGTCCTGCATGGGAAGCATCGTCGTTACGAAGTTCTCTTAGATGATGGCACCGGCGCTATCGCGCTGCTCTGGTTCCGTGGGGTGCGGTATTGGGAGCGGTTGTTCAAGAAAGGCCAGATATTTGCCGCGACCGGAGTGGTGACATCGTTTCAGGGGTTGCAGATGATTCACCCCGATCTGGAGCGACTCGAAGACGATAGCGGCACGATGATTCACGCCGGTCGGATCATTCCGGTTTATCCACAGACAGCGGAGCTTAACAAAGTTGGTCTGAGCAGCAAGGGGATTCGACGGGTGACCTCGTTCATTTTTGAGAATCTAAAAGAAACGATCCCCGACCCGCTCCCAACTGCAGAGTGCGAGACTCGGCGGTTGATGCCGCTCCATGATGCAGTGAAGGCGGTTCATTATCCGGAAAGTCGCGAACAGGTGGAGCAGGGGCGGCGACGGATGGCCTTTGATGAACTTCTCAGCTTCCAGTTTTTGGTATTCCGCAACCGGAGCTGGAAAGAGGCGACCGTCAAGGCTCATTCGTACAGCGATCCGGGGGAGAATCTGACCCGTTTGAGAGAAGGTCTGTCATTTGAGCTCACCTCCGGTCAGAAGAAATCGATCAAAGAGATACTTGCGGACCTTCAACGGCCCGAACCTATGTCGCGTATGTTACAGGGTGATGTCGGCTGCGGCAAGACGGTGGTGGCTATCCTTACCGCCGCCTATCTGGCCGAGAACAATTTGCAGACCGCCTTCATGGCACCGACAGAAATACTGGCCGAGCAGCACTACCGTAATTGGAGCGAACGTCTTAACGAAGTCGGTATCAGTTGTGGTCTGCTGACCGCGAGTCTCAAAGCCGCTCAGAAAAAGAAGCTCGCCGCACAGTGCGCGGACGGGGAGATCGATATTGTTTTCGGAACACACGCCCTGATCTACGACTATGTTGCATTTGCAAAACTCGGGCTGGTAATCATCGACGAGCAGCATCGGTTTGGTGTGGAACAACGTACAAAGCTATACACTAAGGGCGACACCCCTGATCTGCTCGTAATGACAGCGACTCCGATCCCGCGAACTCTTACCCTGACGTTGTATGGCGATCTGAAAATCTCTACGATTGATACCCTGCCGCCGGGGAGAAAACCGATTCGCACCGTCTGGCGCACCGATGATCTCCGGAACAAGGTCAACCGATTTGTTGTTGATGAAGTGCGCAAAGGCGGTCAGGCATATATCATTTATCCGTTGATCGAGAAATCCGAGCAGATAGAACTTGAGAATGTCGAAGATGCCTACAAAGATTTGTCCGGTGGCGTTTTTGCCGATTGTCGGGTTGGGATGGTACACGGTCGTGTCAAATCAGCCGAGCGCGATGAAATCCTGCGGCAGTTCCGAGAGGGGGAACTTGATATCCTGATGGCTACGGTTGTTATCGAAGTTGGGATCGACAACCCGAACGCAACGATCATGGTGATTGAACATGCCGAACGGTTTGGGCTCGCTCAGTTGCATCAGCTTAGGGGACGTATCGGACGTGGGGAGAAGCAGTCAACGTTGGTGGCGATGGCTCACCGACCGATCTCAGATATTGCGCGTCAGAGGCTTGACTATCTTGTTTCCACCGGCGATGGATTTGAAATTGCCGAGGCCGATCTGCAACTTCGTGGTCCCGGCGAAATCTTTGGTGTCAGACAGTCGGGCGTACCGGAATTGAAAGCGGCCAACCTCTCACGTGACCGGGATTTGATCGAATCGGCCCATCAACTGCTGGAACAACTGTTCGCTCCCGACAATCACCTTGACTCGGACCGCCAGAGGCTGTATAACTATCTCGACAGGATGACTTCGTCGCGGATCACAAATCTTGGTGGCGGCTAAGGTCAGCAAACTTGATCTCAAACCTTCCGGAAGGTTACTCTGATGAATAACAAGACTCCGCAAGTCGATCAACATCTCGCTCAATTGGTGATATCACTTCAGATGGGGGCGATGCAGCAGTTGGGGAAGGTGGCCAATCCGATCACCGGTACGGTGGAGCGCGACCTCCAGATTGCTAAGGCTACTATTGATCTGATCGGCATGCTCGAAGAAAAGATGGCTGGCAATCTGACCGAAGATGAGCAGACTCTTATTAAGCGAATACTGACCGAACTGCGGATGAACT
>DAOUUR010000361.1 GCA_030668045.1 bacterium | reverse complement strand
CGATTCTGATTCCATATCCACACGCGGCAGGCGATCACCAGAGAAAGAACGCCGAGGATTTTGTTGCGCGCGATGCGGCGATAATGATTGACGAGGACGCGTTGGGCAACACCGATCTGATCTCCCGAGCCGTCGCGATTCTTGAGTCGGATGAACATCTTCGTATGAAGGCGGCGGTTGTAGCTATGACGGCCGGGAAAGAACCAGCGGTTGATGTCATCGCAAAGGACATCATTGAGTTGATAATCGAGAGGAAGGCTGGAAGCATTGGAAACTAATGTCATCGCCCCAGCGAAAGAGCGAAGCTTCAAACGCGAGAAAATGATGTTTGGAAAAATTAAAAGACTCTATTTCGTCGGCATTGGCGGAGCCGGGATGTCCGGTATTGCCGAGATTCTTCATAACCTCGGTTTCCATATCGAGGGGTCGGACAACACGCCCAGCGAAGTAACCGAATATCTTGAAAAGCTCGGAATGACCGTTCATCGGGAACATAGCGCAGCCAATCTCAGCGACGTTGATGTAGTCGTGATCTCATCGGCGGTTGGTGAGGACAATCCGGAAGTGATCGAGGCCCGTCGTCTCGGTGTCCCTGTGATCAAACGTGCCGAGATGCTGGGCGAACTGATGCGCTTGAAGTACTCCATCGGTGTCGCCGGTACGCACGGAAAAACGACCACAACATCAATGATCGGTAACATCCTGCAGTTCGGCAAATACCAACCAACATTGATTGTTGGTGGTGTGGTCGCCGGACTCGGTACCGGTGCGGCACTCGGGAGTGGTGACTATCTCGTGGCTGAGGCTGATGAATATGATCGTTCAATCTGGGCGATGTTCCCCACCGTTGCGGTCATCACGAATCTTGAAGCCGACCACCTCGACTGCTATGTTGATATGGACGACCTGCGCGATTCGTTCGTTGCCTATGCCAATCGGGTGCCGTTCTACGGGTCGGTAATTATCTCTGCCGATGATGACAATCTTAATTCCCTCCGCGATCAGATCACACGGCCATACACGACTTTTGGTTTTGCACCTGAAGCGGACTATCGGGCGATTGATCTTAAGATGGAGTCCACCAGAACGACCTTCACTGTTTATTACGGTGATGAACCTATTGGTGAGATCATCCTACATGTGCCCGGCAAACACAATGTCGCCAATGCACTGGCAGCGGTTGTCACCTGTCACCAGCTTGAAATACCGTTTACGACGATTGCCGATGGTCTGCTTTCGTTCCGTGGTGTCGAACGCCGTTTTGAAATTATAGGTGAGTCAAATGATATAGTGGTTGTCGATGACTATGCGCATCATCCAACCGAGATCAAAGCAACGCTTGAGATGGCCACCGAGCTGTTTGACCGGCGGGTGATTGTGATCTATCAGCCGCATCTGTACAGCAGGACACAGCAGTTTGCCGATCAATTCGCAGAGGTGCTGGCAATCGCGGACCATTGCATCCTGACCGACATCTACCCGGCTCGTGAGGAACCAATCGAAGGTGTCACTTCGGAGATGATAAAAACAATTGCGAAACGTCGTGGCTTCGGTGACTACGACTATGTCGGCGTGAAGGAAAACGCGGTTACTCGAATCAAAGAGATGGCACAGCCAGGTGATCTGATCATCACCATGGGGGCCGGGTCTATCACGCACATTAAGCAGATGATTATGGAAGCGTTGAATAAGAAGTGAAACGGTTAAGTCGAAAAGCATCGGTTTTCATTGTGGCCGCGATCGTGGTTGGAGCGGCTCTTGTCGGTCATGTCAGATACGCCGATGCCTGGCAACTAACAACAGTTACCGTTGATGCTGCGCCAGTCGACGATTGGGCGGGACGATTATCTTTTAATGCCGACAAGTCGGTAGCCGATCAGCCGCTGGCTGATATTGCGGCAGAGTTGTTAGCGCGTAGTGATGTGCACAAGGTCAACGTTGATCTGTCACTACCTAACGAAGTCAGAATCCGACTGAACAACTTCGTGCCATTTTGTTATGTGTTGGAAGAATCGACCGGCCAGCTATTTGGCCTCAACCGAGAGGCGCGGGTTGTCGATCTGCCGGAGGGACCAACCGACTGGCAGTGCCCGGTACTGACGACGGTGAACTGTGGGCGTCTCTATGAGATGTGTCAGGATGGACGCGCGCGGATGGTTGTGAATCAACTGATCGAACTTGAGGGAGAACACCGCGACCTGTTCCGTCTGATTGATGAAATCGACTTTGGGAACGCGGAGTTCTTGAAAGTTTCGCTTGCCGGACTGTCGTATCGATTGAAAGTCCGGGCCGATAGATTGCTGGAGGACATGGATCGTTTTGTTGAATTCATCTCCAGTTACGATGTGCCGCTTGAGGATGTTCGTATCCTCGACCTGCGCTTTGAAAACATGATTATCGTCGGAGACCACAAGAGATAGTTATGGCCGTCGAGAATATTATTGCAGCCCTTGACATAGGGACCACGAAGATTGTTTCGCTGGTCGGCGAAGTTGACGAGGACGGAAAGATATATGTGATCGGGCACGGTAGCGTTCCGTGCGAAGGACTCCGACGTGGCGTCGTTGTCGACATGGAAAAGACTGTCAAGTCGATTCGCAAGGCGGTGGAGGATGCGGGTCTGGTGGCGGGCGTCGATGTTGACAGGATCACCGTCGGCATCGCGGGTGAGCATATCCGTTCAATCAACAGTCACGGTGTGATCGCCGTGCACAGGTCTGATAACGAAATCACAACCGCCGATGTCAAGAAAGCAATCGAGGCGGCCAGAACAGTCGCCATTCCTGTTGACCGTGAGATAATACATGTCATCCCACAGGAATATTCGGTTGATGATCAGTCGGGCGTCAAAGACCCGACTGGCATGACCGGTGTGCGGTTGGAGGTGGAGGCGCATATAGTCACCGCGTCTGTGACCACGGCGCGCAATATCTATCGGGCGTTGGAACGTTGCAACCTTGATGTCGATCATATCGTTCTGGAATCGTTGGCGACATCGGAAACGCTTCTGAACGAGGGCGAATTGGATGCCGGCGTCATTGTTGTCGATATCGGCGGTGACATTACTAACCTGTCGATTTTCTACGACGGTGCCATCAGACACACTGCCGTCATCTCACTCGGTAGTCGCAACGTGACCAACGACATCGCAATTGGTCTGCGTACGCCGGTCGATCAGGCCGAGACGCTCAAGCTCAATTGCGGTGCGGCGATGGCCTCGATTGTCGATGCCGAGGAGATGATCAGTGTCCCCGGCGCTGCTGGCCGGCCACTGCGGGAAGTCTCTCGCAATGTCCT
>DAOUUR010000555.1 GCA_030668045.1 bacterium | reverse complement strand
TGGCAACGTCGCGAATGTCGGAAACCGGTTTACCCAGAAATTGTTCGGCGGCCACATAGATCGACGCGTCATAGCCGGAGATCGTCACTTCTGCGGTACCTCGCACCGTTGAGCGAATACCGTTGGCGGCTATAGCATCTTCAATCAGAATATCCATCGGAATAAGTTCCAACGGTAGGATCTGCGCCTGCTCGATAAACGGCCGTACAAAAGTACCACCACCTATGCGGTATCGGTAACCGACTTTTCGTGTTGATCCATCGGGCAGGATGATCTTCCGTTTCTTTCCGCCGGAAATGATCAGTACTTCGTTAGGGCCGACCTTTCGGTAGTTCTTGAGAACCACTATAATAATGGCGGCGATAATAACGACTGCGGCAATAATAATGTAAGTAATGGGGCTCACAATACAGCTCTCCTCAAAAAGCATTAACCGGCACAACTACTGAAGTGCCGGGAAGTCGAGTAAAGAGCGAAGATAGTAGAGCACCGCCCGCCGTGTCAACACATTCTTTTGAATAAACAGCCGGAACTGTTCGGTATGGCTCAGCCCTTCAAGAGAGTGGCAATCGCGACAACGTCAACGATATCGGCAGCGGTGCAGCCACGCGAGAGATCGTTGGCCGGTTTGGCCAATCCCTGGATTATTGGGCCGGTGGCGGTTGCCTTGGCCAGACGCTCGGTCAACTTATAGGCAATATTGCCCGCGTCAAGGTCAGGGAAAATGAGGATATTGGCATGCCCACCGACCGAAGAGCCGGGAGCTTTTTTCGCGCCGATCTCCGGAACGATAGCAGCGTCGACCTGAAGTTCACCATCGACATCAAGATCAGGGTAGTCTCGTTTCAGGATTTCCAGTGCGGCCAGAACTTTGTCAACGTCTTCGTGTTTGGCCGAACCTTTGGTCGAAAATGAGAGCATAGCGATTTTGGGATCCATCCCCAGAAGATTACGCATTGTCTCGGCAGTCGAGACGGCAATCGATGCCAGTTGCTCCGAGGTCGGATTTGGAACGACGGCACCATCGGCATACAGAAAGACCTTGTCCTTCTCGCCACGATACTCCGGTACAGTCATCATAAAGCAACTGGAAACAGTGTTGATACCTTCCTTGAGTCCGAGTACCTGAATGGCTGCACGGAGAACATCACCGGTCGTATTGACTGCTCCGGCTACTGAGGCATCGGCGAGGTCGTGTCGTACGAGCATTGCTCCAAAGAAAAGAGAATTGGCCATCGCTTCGCGGGCGGCCTCTTCGGTAATGCCCTTGGCCTTCCGAATCTCCATGAATTCAGAGACGTACTGATCAAAGGCCGGGGATGTGACCGGATCGATTACCTCAACTGTGTCCAGATCGAGCTTATACTGCTTGGCTAGGGTTGCGATTTCCTGTTCGTTGCCGAGAAGGGTGACCGATGCCATCTGGTCGGCGATAATCGTTGCGGCGGCTTCCACCGATCGCGGTTCGGTGCCTTCGGGAAGGACCACGCGTCGTTTGGCGGCTTTGGCTTTTTCTCTAATTCTATCCAGTGCGCTCATCTCTAATTCCTGTGTATTGGTTGTTTTCGTTAACATGTTTTACCCCTCTTTCAGGTTGGGATCGGCCAGGAAGGCGTCGATAAATCGATCGATATCGCCGTCCATAACAGCCTGTACATTACCTGTCTCGACCGAAGTTCGGTGATCTTTAACCATGTTGTAGGGGTGGAAAATATAGGAGCGAATCTGCGAGCCCCACTCAATCTTCTTTTTTGATTTTTCAACTTCCTGTTTCTTCTTAGCTTCTTCGTCCTTTTTCTGTTGGTAGAGGCGAGATGTCAGAATTTTCATGGCCGTGTCGCGGTTTTTGTGCTGACTTCGCTGAGACTGGCAGGAGACCACAATATTGGTCGGCAGGTGGGTCAGACGGACGGCCGACGATGTCTTATTAACATGCTGACCGCTGGCGCCGGAGGCTCGGAACGTATCAATACGGAGGTCATCATCCTTGATCTCAATTTCGGTATTATCGACTATCAG
>DAOUUR010000219.1 GCA_030668045.1 bacterium | reverse complement strand
TGTTGGAGCGCTGGTTGGCCACCAGTATTCACCGGCCCGCAGTTCGCACCGCGAAACCGAGGACTATCTGATATCGTTCCTCTTCGACGGTATCAGGGCGTAATAGAGCTTTCCACCTCAGAACAGATAGTGGGTGATGTATGTCGACAGCGTCCAGTAAGATGACGAGCTTTCAGAAATATCTGTCGTTTCATTCTTATCTTTGCGATAATCGTAGGAAACATTCGCTCGCAGTGTCGTGGGGATTGAAATGCGATAAGTCATCTGTCCGTCTATCGCCATCGCCAGTCGATTGCTGCTAGACCATCGCTCGTTTGAACCCCAGGGGCGACTGCTGTAATTGTCGTAACTGATACCTCCATAAAACTCGCAGCTTGTGCGCGAGCTATAGATATAGGTTAGAGTTGAGACGGCCTGAATTCGATAGTAATCATCGATATCTCTCTTCTCGACTGACGGCGGGCCGACATAGGCACGGCGTGTGGATCGCCCCATTGATGTTCCGCTAATATGTTCGGCGTGTAGATAGTATGCAATCTCGCTGACAACATCCCATTGCCACCTGATATTGACCGGCCGATAATGCTCGAAACGACCGGTCAGGAATACGTTCTCGGTCTGGGTTCTATTAACGGTTGATGTTGATGACTGATAAGTTGTGTCCAAGGTCGTATCTACCACGGCCGGATTATTGATATCGTAGTTCCAATAGAGCCGGGTTTCGGAGTCAACGTTATCCCTGCCTTGCCTGTAATAGTTGAACTCCCATCCGATTCCGCCACTCAACATAGTACCAAAGCGACGAGAGTTACGCGGGAAGAAGTCCCAGACGTCCTGAATTGCAAGATATCCGACATGACCATCGTCGGTCGCGCCGATACTATTCAGATATTCGTAAATCTCTCCCAACGCTTCGATTTTCAGCAGGCGCTTGTCAATAGCGTGTTTTAATTTGTATTCGTAAATAAAGTCGCACAGTCTGAGCATCTGGTCTTGATCCGGAGCACTGGTCAACGCTCCTGTTTTCTTTAGCTCATCGATCATATATGCGGCCGTGGCAGCATAAAGACCTTCATATACGCGCCCGTTCCCGGTTTTGAGCTCAAGCCGACTGTAATACTGCCGCATGCTCTGATCCCACTCGCGATTCCGGTTGCTCCGACGATAGTAATGATCACCGACAGAAGTGTACTCATTGATACTCATCGAGCGGTCCGTTTGGTCGGGCGTATTGCTGTAAGTAGCCCTGCCACTCCAGATGGCACTGACAAATTGATCACCGGCGATATAGGCTCCGGCCTCAAGAGTTTCTGATGCCGACATTCTCCAGGTATGACCATCCCGATCCGATGAGGTATGGAACAGGCTGCCCAGTGAGTCCTCGCGGTACGAGCTTGATTCATAGGCGTCGTCTGAAAACGATAAATCAAGAGAGAGATCGTAGCGCAGGAATTTTGGAATTGTCTCGAAGCGATACCCTAAATCGGTCCCGCCGCTGAAATCGGTACCATCGCGGTTGCTTTCCGAGCGGTCAATCTGCCAACCAGACTCCGTAGAGATTACATCCTGATCTGACCCGTCAAAACGCAGATTTCCATCAAGACGCCACTCCAAATCGATGAATTTTTCTGGAATGTAGTCTTCGATTTTGAAGAGACTGGCCGCATGCGATGACGCACTGGCTAGAAAAATAGCAATCAGCAACGCAGTCAGCTGGATTTTCTTAGCTTTACCCACAATAACCTCCTGGAAATGTTTGTATCTTTCGCATTAGTCCCGACAACTCGCTATCAGGACACAGGACAATCAAGTCCTATACCAATTCGTCCAAAGATTCTTCCCAAAAAAGAACAAGAGAAATTACTGAATAATCAAACCGGACATCTCGTCGGTGGCAGACCCCAGTCCGCCCCATGCGACACACACGCCGGACCTACGCGTTCACCTTCACTGCAACTTTGTAGTTATCAATCGCCAGCAGCTTTTCCTGTCGCTTGCGGATCATTGGTTCGGTCATCGAAAAATCGGGACCGGTGTTTTCGATCATCACCGACGATGTACACGAAGCGTAACAACCTGCTTTTCTCAGATCACCGCCGGTCTTCAGGTACTCGAAGGTAAACCCGGCCATGTATGTGTCGCCCGCGCCGGTAGAATCGACCAGGTCGATACCGTAGGGGGGGATATCGATAAATTCGTTACCGTCATAAATAATCGACCCCAACTCGGCCAGAGTAACGATCACCACTTTCGGTCCCCACGACTTGATAATCTTCGCCGCTTCATACGGATTGTCGCGACAGTCGATACCGGTCAGGATGCGGCCTTCCAGTTCGTTCGGCTTGACAATATCAAAGTGCCCGAGGACATCTTCGATACGGTCTTTTTTCTCGTGGAATATTTCGCCATCATCGTGGGCACCGCGGATCAAACCCTGCGGATCACAAAAGAAGAGACCATCGAAGCTGTCTCGCAGATCTTTTATAGTATCGAATGACACTTCGCCGAGAATCGGACCGATCAGCACCGCTTTGGAATCGGCATAGACCGCAAGGTCAAGCGTCCCGATCAGACTCGCGCGGTCGATCAGGTTGAGCGTCCGGTTACCGAAATCGTCGTAATAGTGCAGCGAAAAACCACCGGTTTTTTCAGACGGAATAATCTCGTATTCAATACCGTGTTCGGAGAGAAACGATGCGAAATGTTCTTTGTAGTCATCACCTACCGACCCCACCAGCCGCACCTTCTCCCCCATCTTGGAGAGCGCCAGCGCAGCGTTGGTGGAACAGCCGGAAAGGACACGTTCGGTCGGTTCGAATTTGGGGGTTTTGATCAGATCGTAAACAGGGTTGCCGATTGCGGTTATCAAAGGAGCGCCTTTCTCAGATAGGATCAGACTTCTTTTTTGTCCCCGAGCACCTTGCGGGTATAGACGAGTCGCTGGACTGCGGTGATGAACGATGTTAACCCGACCACGATCAAGGCCAACTCCAACCATCCACCTCGCGGCCAGGTGCCTTCGGGCAGGAAATACTCGGCGATGGCACCGGCGATGATAATAATGAATTTTTCCAGCCGCCCCATGATTCCGACAGCACAGTTTTCAATCTTGCCCATCGATTCGGCCGCAGCCCGCGTATAGCTTGCGATCAGCATCCCAAAGAGTGCGAAAAGACCCCATCCCGGATGAGCCGCCCCGGAAAGCGTAATGCCGGCCAGGATGAAAAACTCGCCGTAGCGGTCGGCCACATGATCGAGGATACCGCCAAAAACCGTTCCGATATTACCGGCACGCGCAGTAGAACCGTCGAGCATATCGGTAAACGAGGTGAGCAACATCCAGAAAACGCCCCAGAGCATTTCGTTATTCCAGAAGTAGATTCCGGCCACAATCGAGCAGAGGAACGATACCGCCGTAATTACATTCGGCTTGAACCCAAGCTTCAAGCAGATCCTGCCGAGGACGAGCGATGACTCTTCGTATATCTGCCGCTTGCGCTGGTTGACGCTCGGCGTGTCTGAGCCAGGCGTGCCTGAGCCGGGCATGTCTGAACCAGGTGTGCCTGAGCCGGGCTTGTCTGAGCCAGGCTTGTCTGAGCCAGGCGTGCCTGTTGTGTGTTCGGTCGTCATAAGAGTGGTAAAAATATATGGTCTTTTGAGCCCGGGCACAAGTGGGCATAAATGCCTCTTAGGCCGTCAACTTGAGCATAAGGGCTTGTTTGGCCCTGAGAACTTGTAGGTAAATCACTCCCAAACGAGTGAGAGTGGCACCCCGCGCGCGCGGGTCACGAGAATCAAGATTATTTGTAGTGGTTTTGGGGAAATGGGTTCGTTTTGTGTTTTTTGGGTTTGGGAATGGTGGGTTGGTAGTCTTTTTGGCCACATAGTGGCTCTTTTGGGCGGCGATAATCGTTTTTTTGGTGATGGTCATGACGGATTTGCCCTTTGCAGTAATAGGCGATCACGTTATCAGTGGTGGTATGATGTGGATTTTGGACAGGCAAGCCTGCTTTAAGGCACCGACATGCCTACCATTGTGGTGTCAGGTTGCAAGCAACCGTGACCTACGAGACTTCACTCATTTATTTCAGAAGCACCATCTTCTCTACCGACTCCTGATCTCCTGCGATAATTCTGTATAAGTACACTCCGGACGGAGCCACACTGCCATCTGCGATTCGTCCATCCCACATCACACGGTGGGTCCCCGCTGGCAATGACCTGGCGATCAGCAGTTGCTTCACCTGTTGTCCAAGTACATTATAGATTGTTGCGGTAACGTTGTGTCTGACAGGCAAGTCGAACTCAATCGTGGTGCTTAGATTGAACGGATTAGGGTAGTTCTGGCCAACAATGAAGGATAAAGGCATAGTCGCATGACTTTCGTCGGAAACTGCGGTAACGATTCCTTTGCTACCCTTTACTACAAAGACATCTCCGGGGTTGCCGTGTACAAAGTTGTGACACGAGAACATGAAATCATCTATGCCATCACCATTGAAATCGCCTGCAGCAGTAACGTGATAGCCAATGTCTATCAGGAACAGCGGGGGTAAGCTGCTGCGATAAATGGAGAGGTCGAACAGTGTGTCCGCATCGGGACCGCCAAGATATAAATCTACTACTCCATCCATTACGCGAGCGTGCCCTCCCAGGAAATCGTTATATCCATCTCCATCGATATCACCGGCGCTTGCGAAACTCTTGTAGTTCCCGGGCAGCCAATAGTCGAAGACTGTATCTGCTTCTTGACCGCATCGATATATCAGCGTATAAGCGGCGAAACTCACTCCAAGATCATCCCAACCATCGCCATCGAAATCACCGATATCATTTACGCGAGCCGCAAAAGACTCTGCACTCAGTGAATCGTGTTCGACCGGATATCCAATCACCATGTCAGGATTAGCTCCAAAGGATGGGCCCAGAAAGAGATAGACATAACCTTCGACGTCCAGATCTGCCCACATCCCCAGATATATATCCAGATTATTATCTCCGTCAAAGTCGATAAAGCCAACACTTGAGAATATATGCGAGTTATCTTCGATCTTGTATGCCCAATCGGGAATCTTGTCAAACGTGGGCTGGCTCAAGTAGAGAAGAGCCGTGGGACCACCCGGCGTATTGTGTAAGAGCGTCAAAATATCCCCAAGTGAATCAGCGTCAGCAAAACCGATGTTGACATCCGG
>DAOUUR010000400.1 GCA_030668045.1 bacterium | reverse complement strand
TACGATGATGCCGATAGTCGGGATCAAGCGGCGCCAGCTTGTAAATCCATTCGTCGATATCGGCAATCAAACCGGACTCAGCATCGTTGATATAAACCCCGGCGGTGATATGCATCGCAGAGACCAGCACGAACCCTTCCTGTATGCCGCTCCTGGTCAGAGCCTGCTCGATATCGGTTGTGATATTGATGTAGTCACGACGCTTCTTGGTGTTGAATGTCATGTATTCAGTGTGGCTGTTCATGGATTGTCCCTCAAATTATTGATCATCTCATTAGTATTTGCAACAACAGCCGGAACACCACAAACGGTGCTCCGGCTGGTACATTTCTGTAGGTACTCTCAAGGAGTCGGTATGCCGAGAGGACTACAACCGGTCGATCCAGCACTTGACCGAGTAACGATCAACCAGATCATCCTTGACCGCTTTCGCATCGGCGAGTGTTGCCATACCACCGAGCCTCACCCGATAGTAAAGCTGCCCGTCGAGGTCATACTCGGTAATGTACGGCTCATACCCGCGACCGGCATAGAGTTCTACCAGATGCTCGGCATACTCCACCGATTCGCAACTGGCGATCTGAATTGCGAACCCCTCTCCCTCATCGGTCGTTGTCGCATACGATGATGTCTCTTCGGCCGGTACTGCCGCTACATCCACAGGCGGAGTTGCCGCCAGGTCGGCCGCCGCCGAGTCTGCCGCTGCCGAGTCTTGTTCTGCGGCCAACATCTCCTGCTCAATCCGATCAGCTTCGTCCTGCTTCTGAGAACAGGCTATCACCAGCGATAGCGAGAGAACAAGAACCAGAATCAAATACGAATATCTCATGTCATACCTCCGCTCCGGCATTGGCCGGAATCAAATATTATAAATATCAAAGTCAGGCAGGTCTCCCAATCGAACCTGCATTCTCCGCTACGTATTAAGACCCACACAGCGGAACTGTCAATTAAAAAGCGTGCTGTCATAATGAAATTAAATGGTTGAAAATCGTATAATAAGTAGGTAAGATGCGCTGTGAATCGGGACTCATATTAGAGCCCGTAGAAATTCAGGCGACGATATTAAATGGAAAGCTAACTCAGAGATAAATCCTGATGCGTACCTACGACAATGTATTAGAATTGATTGGCCGGACACCGATGGTGCGGTTGCGCACCGGGTTTCCCGATACGGGACCGACTGGTCTTGTCAAACTAGAGTTCTTTAACCCTACCGGCTCGGTGAAAGACCGCATGGCGTACCATATTATCAAAAAGGCGATGGACGCCGGCCAGCTTAAGCCGGGTGATACGGTGGTGGATAATACTTCGGGCAACACTGGTTCGGCTATGGCAATGGTAGCCTCGGTGCTCGGGCTTAAGGCCGTAGTAACGACTCCGGAGAAAACGAGCCAGGAAAAAATTGACCTGATCCGGTCGTTCGGCGCGGAGGTTATTGTTACGCCCACCGAAGCAGCACACGATGATCCCGAGGGCTGTTTTGCGGTAGCACGGCGACTGGGTAGAGAAAACGGCTGGTTTGATATGGATCAGTACGACAATCAGGATAATGTCGAATCGCACTACCTGCACACCGGCCCGGAGATTTGGGATGATACCAACGGACGAATAACTCATTTTGTTTGCGGAATCGGCACTGGTGGCAATTTTTCCGGGGTTGCTCGTTTTCTCAAAGAAAAAAATCCCGATGTTCGTTCCATTGCTGTTGATCCGGCTGGATCGATTTTTGCCGAGTACATAAACAATCAGAGGGAAACAGTCGGCCACACATACAAAATGGAAGGCATCGGCACCGATGTTATCACGCAGGCACTGCATCCCGATCTGGTGGACGAGGTGATCACAGTTTCCGATCAGGACGCCTTCAACCGGGCGCGGCTGATTGCTCGTAGCGAAGGCATCTCAGGTGGTGGATCATCCGGCGCAGTTGCAGTCGGGATGGAGCAAGTTGCGCAGCAGGTGGGTGAGGAGGCGGTCATTGTCGGGATGTTTGCCGATGCCGGCATTCGATATCTCAGCAAATGCTACAACGACGCCTGGATGCAAAAACACGGATTTATAACTGCAGACGAGGAGGTAGACAAGTGAGACCCCGGCGGAGATGGCTCTACCTGTTGCTAATCATGACGTTGCCGCTTGCGGCACTTTCTGCCTCGAATCAACGGATAGAGAATGCCGGACTAGAATACGGGGAGATCCATGAATTCGGACATATCGGATTTGGGTACAAAGTTTTCTACGGATATATCATCGTTAATCATGGTGACAAACCTGTCAGGATTGAAAAAGTCTCCTCATCGTGCGAGTGTACCAAAGCCTTCGCATCCGACTCGACAATTGCGCCCGGCGATTCGGTTAGCATCCAGATAACATTTGAAACAACCAACTACTATGGGCGTACCAGCCGATCGGTCTTAGTGGAGACCGATTACCCAAAAGTGCCCAAAATCACGTTCTACCACCAAGCCACTATTGGTCAATGGTATCACTATATCAAGCCGGATCCAATTTCACTGTTCTTCCTTCCCGGAAATAACTCCAAGAAGATCGTCCTCCCCAATCCGGCTCTGGATCGAGTGGAGCTTTCTGGCTTTGAAGCGTCCCATCCGCATTTCGATGTCAACGTAATCACCGGCAAGGCAGCTCGGGGGGAGCAACTGGAACTGGAAATACTCCCGCTAGCGGAATTGAAGGCGGGAACGCATCTCTCCAGCCTCACGCTGACCGTGAAACTGCCTGAAGAGGCCAAGGACTACGTCCTAACAATCCCCGTGAAGATCGCTCGATTCTAGGAATCGATTTGTGAGAAGATGTTGAAAAAGCCTTGACTTTTTTTCGACAATTTCCGATATATTGAATGTCGAGGGTGAATCTCTGCTGTCCCTGGGTAGTTTCCTAGCCCCCTCTACCCAACCAGAGCGTCGCCCTCTTATTTTATGCCCATCACTTACTCAAAACAC
>DAOUUR010000266.1 GCA_030668045.1 bacterium | reverse complement strand
GTCTTCTTGAGGGTCTCTTCGATATAGAAACACTCCGGCGCCTTGATGTCTTCCAGATTGATACCGCCAAACGTAGGTTCGAGAAGCTGGCAGCATTTGATTATTTCGTCGGGGTTCTCGGTATCGAGTTCGATATCAAAAACATCAACATCGGCAAAGCGTTTGAACAAAACGCCCTTGCCTTCCATCACCGGCTTGCCGGCAGCGGCGCCAATATTGCCGAGTCCGAGGACCGCTGTACCATTGCTGATAACGGCCACCAGGTTACCCTTGGCCGTGTATTTGTAAACATCTGCGGGGTTCTTGGCTATCTCCAGGCAGGGTTCCGCTACGCCGGGAGTATAGGCCAAAGAAAGGTCAAGTTGAGTGCGGCACGGCTTGGTAGAATTTACTTCTATTTTGCCTCTTCGTCCCCGGCTATGATAGTCTAGGGCTTCCTGTTTGGTAATCATCTCTGTAGGCTCCTAAAGAACATAATGCGCTCGTGTGAGTTGGTTGTTTTCACAAGCAGTTTAGATACTCAATATGCACTTTGGAGTCAAGCGGTTTGCACTGAGAGACGACCCGATAACAAGAAAATTGGCAACGGTTAAACTAAACAGGACTGCTACCGACGACTTTCGTTAGAGGAGCGACGATGCAACTCGGGGGTTGACACCGGATGCTCGTAAGTACAACAGTAGATCTCACCAGCGCATGCGATATACGCGCTGGCTACCGGAAGGAGTGACGCCGCGACCTCGAACTTTTACCAGGAGTTTCAATAGTCCCCATCCAAACACAAACCCGCCCACATGAGCCAGGTAGGCCACACCGCCACCGGTCGAGCTTCCCGAAAACGACAGCAGCAGTTGAATAAAGAACCAGATCCCAAGCACTACTTTGGCCGGTAAAACTACAAACTGAATAAAGAACAGGATAACCAGCACCGTGACGCGTGCTCTGGGATGAAGTACGATATACGCTCCCATCAGACCGGCAATAGCGCCGGAAGCCCCGACCAGGGGGATTTGAGAATTTGGGCCGAAAATCGTAAAAAGGGCAATAGCCGCCAGTCCGGAGATTAGATAAAAAATGATGAACTTTATCGGGCCGAAATAGTCCTCAACGTTGTTGCCGAATATCCACAGGAAAAGCATGTTGCCGATAAGATGCATCCAGCCGCCATGCATAAACATTGAGCTGATCGCGGTGAAGTAGGGCGAGACCGCCAGCTCCGGTACCAGTTCCCGGGAGTTAATCAACTCGTACGGAATGAAACCGAACTGAAAAGTCAGCACCTGAAATCCCTCGTGTCCCTGCATCACCGAATAAAGAAAAACGAGGCTGTTGGCAACTATCAGGCTGACAGTCAGATACGGTTTGCGAATTGTCGGGGCATCGTCCTTTATCGGAATGAACAAATCACGCCTCCGCGTAAAACGAATGCGGCATCCAGCCGCTAATAGTTCCTGGTTTCAAATTGCAAATACTGCTCGGTTATGTTTCCGGCTCGATCAGTTACCATCACTCCCAGGTGGTGGCCTCCCGGCTTGAGCGGCGCCAAGGGAGTGGCCACGACCAACTCGGTTTCGGGATCGTACGCTGCAGGCAACCAATCTCCGTTGAGCTTAACTGAGATGCTGTTTTCGGGAATACCGGAGAGCGCATCAACAACTTTGAACCGGATCCTGAGCCCCTGCCCCGGATATGAATGTCCTGACCTGAGGTTAAGTTCTGAAATTTCCGGCCCGTCGTAATCAGTCAGGGCAACAAATGTTCCCCCTCCGCTGGATGAAGCTGTGAGAGTGTTGTTCTCGAATCGATTGTCCTCAAGCCAGACCCAATCATCTTCCTTTAGGTCGAGCCAGCCAATACCGCCAAACTGGTTGTACTTGTTCTTGCGGGTAAGATTGATCTTAACCTCAAAATCATCACGGCATACAAAAGCCTCAGGCGATATGACCAGACGGTCAGAATTGACACCCAGCGCTGTCCTGTTTTTCTGGCGGATGCGGTAGTTGCGCACTTCGATAAACTGAGGTGAATAAAACCGGTCTGCGGTGAGGGTGACAACAAACTGTCCATCGGAACTCTCAATCTCCTCGTCGCCGAAACCTACGGCAATAATATTCAGCGAGTCCTCGAAGTTCAGCGAGACATCATCGGTCAGCGTCATCGCATAGCCTATGCGGTCGATGCGACGGTACTTCTCTTGCGGAGGAATAAAGCAGGCATAGTCTGTCATGTTGATACACCGGGGAAACTCTACGCCGATTAGGCTGTCGCGGTAGTACAGTTCCAGGCGGGTTTCGGTCGCTCGCGCCAACCTGGCATGGAGGCGCACCAATAGACCATCCTCAAGCAATTCATATTGCAACTGTACCCTTGGTTTACCTCGTGACGTAATCCCGTTGAATATCTGATCGTCAATGACACAACCCCCGTCCGCATATAAGCGCAACCGGAGCAATGCCCGCTCGACCGAGGCCGTTTTGACCTGAACCTTCAGACGACCATCTTCGTATCCCAACACCTCGCTCTTTTCATCGGGGACCCAGCCGTGTAGATCAGCCCGCAAGACCTCAATTGAATCAATTCCAAACCGATCATATTCGGCCAACGGCTGGAAATAAAAATCGGCCCCACTATTCCCCGCATCGGTGGAGTCGAGAACCAGGATGCTTCCCACCGGTCCCCACACGAAGGCAAAAGTCAACTCAGCCTTGTTCCCCGATTCATCTTCGGCAACAATCTTCCCTTCGTGCCTGCCTATTTTTTCGTCGAAGAGACCATAAACACCAACCGGTCCCAAACCACCTGAAAATGGATTTGGGGCTAATCGCCGGTACAACCGACGCACTCTTTTCTGACCCTCAACGGCTCGAATGTAGTCATACTCAAGAGCAACCGACCGGGTAGTCTCAAAGTTAATTGTGTCCAGAACAGCTTGATAGTATGGTTGACCGTCATAATAGAGGGTAAGTTTATGAATCGATTTCTTCATGCCGCCATCGCGCATCAGATCGAAGCAATCGACAGAGACACCGAACGGTCGATTGAAATAGAATACGGTATCGACAACATATTTTTTCGAACTGACCTTACGGATCTTCCTGGCCAGTTCGCGGCGACCATCATTGAACAATGAGCTGTCGTCGGTCATCCGAACAAACAGATTAAGAAACGAGGGGCGCACTTTGTCGGAGAGGTCAAATCCATTCTTGAGGGGATTGATCGGGCGATTGTCCGCAGTACGTTTCTCGAAATGAAGATGAGGCCCCCCGAGACCACTCTGACCGGTGTGAGCAATCAGCTCACCCTTTTTGATCCGAATCGAATCTTCCGGAAAGAAGATATCCTGAGAATATTCCTGGGCGGCCACCTGTCTGTCCAGAAGCGGCCGGTTGATCTTCTCGGCGTATCGGGAAAGATGCCCAAAAACGTAGATAAATCCATCATCCCCCTTCAGATACATAGCCTGGCCAGCCCCTCGATATGCCGTCTTTACGCGCCACAAGTAGCCGTCAGTCGGTGCATAAACCGGCTGGCCGACCTTTCCGCCGGTGCGTATATCAATCCCACCATGAAAATGCAGGGGGAGGTAATCAGCAAATCCCGTTGATAAATCGATTGGGATTCTCAAGGGCCAGTCCAGCGACTCGGCACTGGCACCTGTAACTACAAGGGTGGCAAAAACTAACAAAGTCAGCAGTTTCGTCGATATTCTATCCATAGCTCTGCGTCTTCTCGGTTGCAGGGTTCAAATTGATTTTACACTGGTCGGCGCTTGCCGGACTCAAAAGGAGAGCATTTTTTGCCCTTTGTTCAAGTACTTATTGCCAATTCTACAATTTCGACTATATTTTGAGGCTCGTTTTGCCAGTAACTGAGTTTGTTCGAAAAAACCTGTTCTATAAGTAAGAAGGAGTAACTGCGAATGTTCAAAGCACTGCGGAAGATGATTCTTCCCATAATCATAATCGTTCTAATTTTCTTTGGCGGTCTGATTATTTTCGAATGGGGCGCCGGACTGTCCTCCAGAGCCGACTATGAATCGGCCAACCTTGCCGGTATCGTCAACGGTGAAGAAATCACATGGCAGATTTTCCAGAGAACAGTTTCAAATATGCATCAGATGGAACGGGATCGCTCAGACGGAGAAATCAGCGACACTCGCGCCCAGGAAATTCGACGCTCGGCGTGGTCTCAGCTTGTTACAGAATCTCTATTGAGACAACAGACGCAGAAATACAGTATCACGGTCTCCGATGACGAACTGTATGCTTAC
>DAOUUR010000054.1 GCA_030668045.1 bacterium | reverse complement strand
GCCCTGAATTCCGAGAGAGAGAGCCGTCGTTGACAGCTCATCGGTTTCTTGTACGCTCAACCCCAGCGGAACGCCGTTGGCATCGATAATCTCAAAGCCCGTGTTGGCGGCGTTGAGCTGGATAGTGACATTATTTATGGCCGGATCGGCTACGACCGCAGCATTGAATTTCGTGATAATGTCGTTGACAGTCATCGAACCGGTCAAATCTATGTCGAGACTGAGAGCAGCCCCATCGGTCAGACGAATAGAGCCTGTTGACAGATCGACTCCGGCCCCGCCGTTAAGATTGGCCAGCGGAGTTGAAGTTGAAATCAGGCCGCTCTCGATGGTCGTGAACGAAAGATTGTTCCCCTGTCCACCGATGGCCACTGTAAGATTGTTGATCGGAGGCACGTTTGCAGTCAAGGCGTTGTTGATGGTCGTGGTCACATCACCAATAGTAACAGCCGCACTGAGATCAACATCGACTGTAATCCCCAGGTTCTGATCGATAATTCTGATCGTCCCCGGCACCTGACTGATACCGTTGCTGCTGTTCAGATCGCTCAGAAGCGTGGAGGCGCTCAGTCCGACATTGAGGTCAGAGTCGCTTCCCAGATCGGAGAGATGTTTGAGAAACACATCGTCGCCGTTGAGATTTACCGGGCGTCTGATAGCAGTGCCTATCTGAAACTCAATCTTGCCGGAATCTCCTTCATAAGTAACGCCGGTGTTTGTCATTTGCAGGGGTTTCTGATCTGTCCGGAAGCCGGAGAAGACATACTTGCCCTCCAGTTGCTCCTCAGACATCTGGAACATCTGATCGATCAGCGACCTGATTTCAATACCCGCAATAGCTCGGCCGGATGAATCCTGAGTGGCGTTGGCCATAGTGACAGTGATTTCCTTGGCCGTGGTCGCCATGTTCTTCATTTCGGCGAGGCCGCTGTCATAGACCTGAACCCAGTTCTGAGCCTGGTATATATTGTTCTTGTACTGGGCCGCCTTGGCCAGCTCGGCCCGAATATCCAGGTCTCGAATAGTCCCCAGGGGATCATCGGAAGGTCGATTGATTCGTCGACCCGACGACATCTGGGTTTGCATGCTCATAAACCTGGTCAGGGCGCGCTGTGTATTTGAGAGCACGCGGCTGGTTATCATGGCGTCAGTGACGCGCATAAGTTCTCACCTCTACAATTACTCGCGTTCTAAGGCTTGGCCTGAGAGCCGCCCGATCTTCGGGGACGTCTGTTGCCTGCGTCATCTTCCTTGTAGTGAATTTCTGTCGATTTGGTCGGCGACATATCTTTGCCCTTGATCTTGTTCTTGATCATGTTGACCACTCCGAAGATATCCTTCTTAGTAGATTTCGAGGCATCGCGGTTCTCCTGTCTTATCCTGACATAAACTTCTTCTCGGTGAACGACCACATTTAAAGGCGCGTCGATACCAAGCCTGACTTGGCGTCCGTGAACACCGAGAACCGAGACTTTGATATCATCACCAATGGTGATGGATTCACCTAACTTCCGTGTTAATATTAGCACAAAACCCTCCGTGGCTTCTTATCCCCTTTTGGGGACAGCTAATTTATCTAACGCCCGACTATTCCCATACGAGTGATGACCGTGTCGAGCGCCTGGTCCATCGTCGTGATTACCCGAGCGGCGGCATCGTAGGCATGCTGGTGTCTGACCATGTTGGTTATCTCTTCATCCAGCGACACTCCCTGTACCGACTGTCGGGCCTGCTCAACCTGCTCCAGGAGCATGGTATAACTATCTGAAAATGATTGGGCTTCGCGAGTTTCGATGCCCAGCCTACCTATCATGCTATTGTAAAAATCGTTCATCGTGCTGGAACCGTTGGACATTACGGTTTGTTTCCGCAAGTCATGCATGGCCAGCGCTATCGTATTGTCTCCGATCTCACCGGAAGCAGAGGCGGCTACGCGTGACGGATCGTTCACAATTTCCAGAGAGAGGCGCATGTTTGCGGCACTCATATAAGTAGTATCGAACAGATTTCGTCCGTTGACACCATCGACTCCGTAACCGGTTCGGTGTAAGGCATTGACCTGCTCAATAACGGCACAGGCCAACTCGTCAAGCTGGTCTTTGTAATGCGGGATCGTTGTGTCGCGGGAGTCGAACAACCCTTTCAACTCGCCATCGGAGTTCTTCAGTTGAACCGTAGTACCCATCCAATTCAGGGCATGTTTCAACTCTCCGTCGATATTAACAGCATCGGCGCTAATCTCAATAACATCGCCCCCGTCAACCAGTATCATAGCTCCAATCATGACATTGATTTCGCCATTACTTTGATCAGCTGTGGTAACATCAACGTACCTGGCTAACTGGTCGATCAAAAAGTCGCGACTATCACGAAGATCATTGGCCTGCGTACCACCCAACTCCACAGTCCTTGTCAGTTTGTTGATACTGGCAATTTCTTTTGTCAGACGGTTGATCTCATTAGTGTACCCCACAAGGTCCCTATCAATTGATGACTGGAGACCGTCAAGGCGGGTGGCGAGATCATGAAAAGAGTTGACCAGGAGATTGGCCTGTTCGACAATAGCCACACGGCTGCTGACCGAATTTGGATTGGTGGACAGGTCCGACCAGGAATCCCAGAATTTGTTGAGCGCGTGTGACAAAGTGTTGTCATTCGGCTCGGAGAAAAGCGATTCAATCTCGGTCATCAGTTTGCTCTTGTACTGCCATTGACCGAGCGACTTGGCATCCTCGCGATATTGCTCACCGAGAAAGAGGTCGCGTATGTGGCGAATCGAATCAACCTGCACGCCACTTCCCAATACGCCGTTGGCAGTCCACTCAGGAAGCGACGAGTTGATATTAACCCGCTGGCGGGTATAACCGGGGGTGTTGACATTGGCGATATTGTGACCCACTGTCTGTAGCGACACCTGGTGTGTCAGCAGCGCTCGTTTACCGATTTCGAGAGTTTGAAATAATCCCGGCATCACGCCCTCCTGTCAATTGCAACGTTGAACTGCTGTGGATCGCCCTGTCCCATTGGTGTATAAGTGGTTTCCGGCTGGTTCAACTTGGTAAGCATTTCGAGGGTCTTGCGAATATACTCGCGTGACCGGTTCAGAAGCATGGCGTTCTGGTTGCGAACATCGGCGATGCGATCATTAAGATCGCGGATCGTCTCCCGTAGCTGTGAGAGTCGATTTGCCTGTTGGGAATCGACCAATTCGAGCAGACGGCTGACATTGAGGTCGCCATCGATCTTGTTGGCAATCCGAATTTTCTCTACCAGGTCTTCCCGCTCTTTGTCAAGCAACTGGCTCTGCACCAGTTTCTCCCGCTGCAGATCAGTTATCCGGTTGAGACCATCTACATCGTTTGTGACCAGGAAGTCCTGCTGCTGTTCGAGTAGCTGAAGGAAAGATTCAAAAAGAGTGGCTTCCCTGCCAATAATGTCAATCAATTGATTAACCATATCCAATATCTCTACTGTTCAATTTCTATACACTGGTTATCGACCCAATCTCAGGGCGCTTTAGTCCTATTATTTTCAAAAAGACCCGAGGCCACTTTGAGCGTGTCACTTATCTTCTCAAGGTATTGCTCGGTCTCTGCAAAAGGCGGCACACCGCCGTATTTTCTAACATTACCCGGACCGGCGTTGTAGGCGGCCAGAGCAAGTTTGAGGCTGCCAAATCGCTTGAGCAGGTCCTTGAGGAAAGAGGATCCGGCCCTGATATTCTCTGCGGGGTCAAAGATATTTTGTACTCCGTAGTCACTCGCGGTTGAGTGAACCAGTTGCATCAGCCCACTGGCGCCGGCTTCCGATACCGCCGAGGCATCACCGTCGGACTCAACCTTAATTACCGAGTAAATCAGGGCCGGATCTAGAGAAGTAACTTTAGCGGCCTGTTCAATCTGTTTGCCATATCGGGCAATTATCTTATCGTTACTTGGTACGCGGGACTCCGGGGACACCGGTTTAAGCCAAGCTGGTCGGTGCACCTGATGAAACTGCGAACCGGATTTTTCAATCTTCGTCGGCTCGGGCGCTAACTTTAGAGGTTGTTGGGGTGGAGCCTCAAGCGGTTTGAGGGGCGGTTTTCCCTCCGAAGACGCATACTTGGACTCCAGTAGTTTTTCAACCGATTTGTAAAGCAAGCTGGATAGTGATCTAGGCCCACTGTTTGAAACGCCACGTGCAATTTCCATATCGAACATCTGTTCAAATGTGTCCTTGCCCAGACCTTTGGAAGAACCGGCGCCTTCGGTGAAGGGGTTCTTCGGGATGGTCTTGCGCATCGTTTTCATCATATAGTAGAGGAAAAACGACTCAAACTCCTGGGTCGCTTTTTTGAGGCGAATCTTCTCTGCTTCCAGCGAAGTCGCTTTTTGACCTTTGAGATTCTCAATCTGGCTGGGTGGAAACATCACACCAGCAGGGTTTTTCAGGCCGATCGAAGACATCCTACAAAATCACCAGTTCCGATCTGAGCGCTCCGGCCTGTTTCATAGCCTGAAAGATGGCAATGATATCTCGTGGTGTCGCCCCGATTTTATTGAGAGCTTTGGCTACATCGGAGAGATACACTGCGCCGGTGAGGTGAACAACACGGGCCTTCTCGTCATTGATACTGATTCTCGATTCCGAAGAAACGATAGTTTGGCCGGAACTAAATGGCTCGGGCTGTGAAATTATCGGCGACGATTGGATATTTACCGTGATCGTGCCATGAGCGATAGCTACCGGTTCGATAGTCACATGTTGACCGGCCACAATCGTACCGGTTTTTTCATTGATGACAACTCGCGCGGAATTGTCCGGCACCACTCTCAGATGTCCCACATCGGAGACAAATTTCATCTGTAGCGTTGGATGGATCAGAGAATCGGGCACCATCAACTGCACGGTACCGCCGTCAACCGGGTAGGCAGTCAGGCCATACTTAATATTGATACGTTCGGCAATACGATGGGAGGTCGTGTAATCCGGATTATGCAGGGCCAGAAAGATTTCCTTGTTGCTGCCTTCCGGAGCGTCAATAGAGCAAGCAATTTTTCCACCGGAGGGAATCCGTCCAACCAGCGTGTAGTTGTTGATAATCCTGTTGCCATCATCGACCTGCACGTTGAAACCGCCAATGGAGACCGCACCCTGCGCCTCGCCCCAGACATTCCCCGAACCATCGGCCAGCGGTGTCATCAACAGGGTGCCACCCTGCAGCGACGAAGCATCGCCTACCGATGAAACAGTAACATCAAAATGTGCTCCCAGTGACAGGTGACTGGTTATCTTGGCCGTCACCATAACGGCAGCGACATTCTTAACTTTGACTTTTTTGGCATCGACGGTTAGTCCCATCCGTTCCATCATGTTAACCAATGACTGGATAGTAAACTGCGTACCGGAACCATCGCCGGTGCCATCAAGTCCAATCACCAGTCCATAGCCGATCAAGTCTTTCTCGACCTTGTTTTGAAAAGAGACCAAATCTTTTATGCGCACTTTGGCCGCTTCGGCTGGAGCACAGAAGGCGAGCATGAACGTAGCGATAAGTAGCAGACCGGTCGGGGTGGCCAGACGATGGCAAATTGTTCCCAGCATGGTCACCTCCTAAAATATCCAGTTGAGGACACGAGTGAAGAAACCAGGACGCGAACCGGTAGTGGCCACACCCTTGCCGTTGTAATAAATCTCAGCATCGGCAATCAGGTACGACGCGACCGTGTTTTCGGGAGTAATGTCTTTCTGCCGCACGACACCGGTGAGGAAAAGAGTCTCTTTATCAGAGGAGACGCCTACCGTGCGTGATCCTTCGATAATCAGATCACCACTTTGCTTTACCGCCATAACTGTCACCGACATTTTGGCGCGTAACGATCCGTTACGGATGTTTTCACCCTTGCCGTTGTAGCTTGATTTCTGATCCCAACTGGCACCAAACGACGGGAAGAAACTAAACGTGCCGATACCGGGTCCTCCCTTGGCATCCGCTTTCTGTGTCTTAGCTGTTTTGGTTTCGACCTGATTGGTGGCTCGGCTCTGTTCGTAGATGAGTACGGTAAGGATATCACCTACTTTGTGAGCTTTGATGTCGGTAAATAGCGATCTGGCCTGACCAAAATCAGCACCTCGCACCTTGATGGCAAAAGGTATCAGCAGTAGAACCAGAAGCAGTAAGAGTACTTTCCGATAGTCCATAATGTCCTCATCCAATGTGACATTTCATTGTGAGTTGTCCGCAGTAACGAGCAACCTGTTACGGATCAATCGCCACGGCCGTTCCATCGACCACTCTGGCGATAATCACTTTCTTCGTTCCCTTGTTCTTAACCTTTATGTAATCTCCGGCGACTCCTGTTTGCAGGGCGATGCCCGAGGTGGTTATCCGACAAAGACCGTCGGAATAGATAACCGTAACCTCAGTCCCCCGCTCTACATCGGGAATCAACTCCAAAGCAGCGGCGGTGATGATTTTGCCGCGTCTGATATTTCTTTTTGCACGGTAGCCAGCCAGTTGATCGTGTGAGAAAATCGGTAGCTCCGCGAGTGTTGTGATATCCATGCGTCGCGTCGTCACCCGGTCGGAGTTGATCTCTTCGCGTGATCCAATGCGATCGGTCGCCACCAATACTTCGGCAAACCGTCTGATTTTCATTCTCACTTGCTGCTGTTCCAGCTTCTGCCCGCCTTCGGAGATTGTGACAATCGCCGAGAACAATCCGAGCGGTTCTCTGGCGGTCAATGGCCTGAGAGCGATCTCATCGGGTGTAACTTCGGCGCTCTTGAACGGGTTGGACAGCAGTTCGATAGTGTGACTGGTTCGGTCGATCTTGTACATTTCGAACATTCGCTCGATTATCGCTTCAGCCGTACTCGCAGCCAAACACGTGGTCGCAGTAACTCCCACCGACAACAGAATCACTACCAGTGTTAATTTACTGAGATGATACATCTATCTACCTCTTCAGATTGTTGGCAACGCCGGCCATATCGTCAGCCGTCTGGATAGCCTTGGAGTTCATCTCGTAGGCGCGCTGGGCGACGATCATATTGACCATCTCATCGACGACCTTGACGTTGGACATTTCCAAACTACCTTGATCGAGCTGCCCAAGACCGCTCTGGGTCGGGATATCGGTCATCGGATCACCCGAGGCGCTTGTCTGGGAGAGCAGGTTTCGTCCGAGCGCGGAGAGACCAGCTGGATTGATAAACCGGGCCAGTTCAATCTGACCTACATCACTCGGTTCATCACTGCCGAACTGCAACACCTGAACGATGCCATCCTGACCAACCGTGATGGCGACCGTGTCGTCCGGAACAGAGATCTCCGGCACGAGGAAGTAACCATCCGAGTTTACAATCTGCCCCTCAGCGGAGAGCTTAAAGGCACCATCGCGGGTGTATGCATTGCTGCCGTCGGGATGCTGAATCTGGAAAAATCCTTCTCCGGAGATCGCCAGATCAAGCGGGTTGCCGGTTAGCTGTAGATCACCCTCGGAATAATCACGAACGGTCGCAACCGCTTTGGCGCCATACCCAATTGATAGCCCGGTCGGCACACTTGAACCAACAGCCGAGGCACTACCGGCCCGTCGGAAGTTCTGATACAGAATATCCTGAAACTCCACTTTACTTTTCTTGAAGCCGGTGGTGTTGACGTTGGCCAAGTTGTTGGCGATATTGTCAACGTTCATCTGTTGACCAATCATGCCCGTCGCTGCGGTTCGCATTGCTTTTATCATGTCATCCTCCTATGGATGTAGCACTATCTTCTATATTCTTCCGGCGACTCGCTGAAAGAGAGTCTCCAGCGATTCATCCTGAGTTTGCACTGCTTTGGCGTTTGCTTCGTAGGTGCGGAAAGCGACCATCATATCAATCATCTCCCGAACTATCTCGACATTAGACGCTTCCAGGAAACCCTGACTAATCGATGTTCTCTCCACCGGGATCACCTCGACGCCATCGGGAACTGCAAACGCGGCGCTGCCAATTTTTTCAAGCTTGTCAAAATCGTCGACCGTCACCGGTACTATCCGTCCAACCGGGATGCCATTGACCTCAACCTCACCTGTCAATGCAACCGACATCTGGCCGGTACCGATTTCAATCGGGCCACCTTCGCCCAGAACCAACGGGCCATCGGGCACCGCCAGGAAACCCTCGCTGTCGACAGTGAACGACCCGGATCGGGTCAGGGCGAGAGAGCCATCTTCCAGTTGGAGACTAAAAAAGCCGTCACCGTCGATAGCCAGATGAAACGGGTTGCCGGTCTTATCAAACGCACCGGGGGCATAATCGGTGTACAGCTTGTCTGCCAGCGGTATTTGCCAATCAGACTTGGTTGGGGCAATCTTCTGTTCGGCTTTGGACAACTCCTTGGTGAAAAGCACATCACGCTTAAATCCGGGCGTACCGGCATTGGCGATGTTGTTGGCGGTCGCCTCGTGCTTCTTCACCTGGGGAATCATTCCCGAGGCCGATGTGTACAAACCTTTAATCATACTATCCTCCACTTTCCGTTAAGCATGGGCCGTGCCAACCCGCGGAGCGGGACTTAACCTATTGTCGGCACGATACTTAAAGAGGCGCTTCTCCCCTCTTGAGGTCTGAGAACAGATTAGAATCGGAATATAATTCCGGTTGGTCCTGGCACTTTTTTCTTGGGAGTTGAGTAAAGTGATTGCGTCGGGTTAGGTCTTCTGACGTCGGTCGAATCTTGCTCTGGTGGTGTTGATCAACTCATCCATAGCGTCGTCGAACTGACGCTGATCGAACTCTTGACCATTTGATTTCATATACAAAACACAGTCGGCCTTGAAACCAAAGCATTTCAGGTCTTCAGCCAGATAGCAAACCCGCTGGTAGACACATCTGGAGGCTCGGGGGCGTTTTGTCTCGGTTGCCATATTTGAAGTATCGGCAGGAAGGTGCAGCGCTGAAGGAAAAACCAGCAAATCGGGTAATTGCAGGCAGATGCGGCTTCGGCATATAGTAAGAATTAGCTTGCATAATAGACAAAAAACCTGTTGCAAGAAAGCGGCTGACCGGCTATATTGGCTGTGTTGGAATTGTAAGTCCATCAGGAACTTACACCACAGTTACTCGTCACGAAGAGACTCTG
Source organism: bacterium (assembly GCA_030668045.1). Taxonomy (GTDB): domain Bacteria; phylum Zixibacteria; class MSB-5A5; order GN15; family FEB-12; genus DAOUUR01. The sequence continues at coordinate 542 of DAOUUR010000054.1, read as the reverse complement.
TATTCGGTACCTACTTTAACTGCTTGTTTGCATTGTTTTTGCTTCTACACCAGATTGGAAAGGAAATTTATATGCGAATCAATCTGAAGCTTCTGGCATTTATCGTAGCGATATTGATCCTGGCAGCAGTCACTGGTCGAACCAGTCATCTGAATGGCATTGATCCTGGAGTAGCTGACTCACTGATTATTGACTCGGTGGTTGTCCTCAACAGCGGCGGTGTTGCTCTGCCTATTTTCTTTTACAACGACCAAGAGCTGGCCGGGATCGAGATGACTCTGTACCACGATTCACCCGACCTCGTTGTCGACTCATTTTCGTTTGTTGGCGGGCGTGTTGATTATGCATCAATAAAGGGCTGGGCGCTCAACAACGGCAGACTGATGATCTATCTGATTCCTTTTGGAACAGAACCTTTGATTGCAACCGGTGAGGGTTTGCTCGGATCATTGCACTTATCCTACCCACCGAGCGCCAGTGTTCATGTGGCCACTATTGATACGGTGACTTTTGGAGCGGGTGAGCTTATCTATTCAACAGCG
>DAOUUR010000155.1 GCA_030668045.1 bacterium | reverse complement strand
TCAGGTTTTCAGGGGCGATGTGGTGGGGATTTCGGGGATGGGGTACCGGCGGGTTTTAGATACTGTGCCTGGCCCGCACGCCTCGGCGCATCTTCGACCGCGGGGGTCCACATCTGCTGGCGGCAACAAACCGGCCCGCTGCGGCGGGCAGGTCACGGCTTACGGTTGGCCAACCGTGGGCCAGCCCAAAGGGGCAAATCTCAAAAAACTGTGATATCGTCGGTATCGGAAACTCCTTGCAGAATTAGGAGTTTGTAGTATATTATCGAAACATAGATAGACCTACGTTCCTACCTGCCCCGACATTTTGGGGCAATTGGTTCTGACATCAAGGAGGAGGTTCACAATGCATAAGTTGGTAACGATTCTGGTTTCCATTACCGTTGTTTTTCTGTTGGCTCTGGCGGCGAGTGCCGAGGTGCCTAATCTGATCAGCTACCAGGGACGCTTGACCGAGAGTGACGGCACACCGGTGGCGGACGGAAGCTACAATATCACATTTGAAATACATGAGCACGATCCGGTGCCCATGGGTGAACCACTTCTTTGGTCAAGTGGTGTTCAGGCAGTGTCGGTAACCGACGGGCTGTTTGTATATTATCTCGGTTCAAATGTCCCGCTGCCAGCATCTGTTTTCACCGACGATGGTCTGGAAAGCCATTATCTACGGTTTCGGCTCGATAGTTCACCAATAGCCAGCGCCGGAGTACAGCTGGCCTCGGTCCCGTTCGCCCTCCATGCGGCCGTGGCTGACACCGCCGCCTACGCTCTTTCCGCACCGGGCGGTTCAGGTGGTGGCTGGGTCGATGACGGCTCAGTTGTCAGGCTGCTGAGTAGTTCAGACAAAGTTGGAATAGGAGAATCTAACCCAAGCTATAGTCTGGTGGTCGGGAAGAATCTGGGCAGCTCCTTTGATGATGAATTTATCGTCTGCGGCAACGGCTATTACCAAGGCTACAGCGGTTACAAGCTTGGATTCAACACCGACAATTACGCCGAAATGAAATGGTATGGTACTGGTGAGGAACTTGTGTTTAACACCCGGTCCTTAGGCACCAATTACCTCAATGCTCTTGTGCTGGGGCAGGGAAAGATTGGCATCAACAACTTCAGTCCCTCCGAGCCGCTGTCAATCGGTAGCGATCTTGGCTCAGCTTACGGTGACCTGGTTCAGATTGGCAACAACGTGGCCGGGCGCTATTCCGGATTCATGTTTGGTGAGGATGCCGACAACCGCGGCGCCATGCTCTGGATAAACAACAGCAATGAATTTCGCCTGGGGTACAAGACTGGCGGTACTGATTACGGCGCTCATTTGACTCTGAAGGACGGTGAGATGCATTTAACCGGCACGGGGGATGCTTCGGTGCAGCTGCCGACCGATGCTATCAGTTCGGCAGAGATACTTGATGAGCCCGGCATCGGTCGGGCAGTCCGGGCCAATGCAATAGCTGCCGATTGGGACTGGACAACTATCCATTCAAGAACCTGCACTTTCCCAACCTCAGGGTATGCAGTCGTGTTAGTTACTGCTGATCTCCAAGTGCAATTCCAAAACATACACGTTGAGTTCGGGATTACGAACAACTCAACTATTGCACCTCACCTGTACACCCGACAACACGATTTCGAGAATTCCCCGAACTTTACGGTCAGGGAGAATTTCAATATACATGAGGTCTTTTCGGTTAGTGCCGGTTCCAACATCTTTTCGTTCGTCGGGAAGTCTCTCGGTGATGAGTATAGGGGTTATATTTACGCTACCAGTATGACCATCATGTTCTTCCCCACGGCTTATGGCACGGTCAGCGCGGTGGCAGCATCGCCCGATGACACCAAAGATTTCTCAAACGTCACGGCGCAACCGCGTCTGTACACCTCTGAGGCCGTGCCCGCCAGTGCCGGAGGCCAGAGCGTGGAAGAGCGTATCCAGACCGAGACGGATGCCATTCGCACCGAATTTGAGCAGCAACTCCAAGCGATGCGCGAGGAGTTCCAGCAACAGTTAAACTCCTTGACCGCCGGGAGACAGTAAGATGAAACAAGCCTGTTTATTCTTGATAATGATGCTAATCGTCATCTCCCCCGTCTGGTCTGGCGATAGATCGCTTGAGGCGCGGGATGTGTCAGCAGCGCAAATTGTGCCGACGCAGGATATCGTCAGGGACGACACCACCGTTGCAGCAGTTCGTCCACAGGCTGCCGCCCCCGACGCGGCCTCACTTCACTGGTCGGTATTGGCATCCGGTGGCGGACGAAGCACTCTTGGTACGCTATACCTTGGCTCTACTCTGGGACAAACTGCAGCCGGCACCGTCAGTCTCGGTGGGCATTTTCTGATTGCCGGATTTTGGCAGAACTTCACTACCTTAGCATGCTGCCTCGGCCTGAGAGGTAATGCTAACAGCGATGACGAAGAAGTCGTCAATGTTTCCGACATCGTATTCGTGATTGACTATCTCTTTGGCGAGCCAAGGGGACCAGCACCCGAGTGCCGCACCGAAGGTAACGCCAATGGAGATATCGAGGAAGCGATTAATGTCACGGATATCGTGTACTTGATCGACTATCTGTTCGGCATCCCGCTGGGTCCAGCCCCAGTGGCGTGTCCGTAACAAGAGAACAGAATCGCTCTCTACGCACGTCACAGTCGTTTGGATAGGAGTAGTCTTTCTGATGATTAGATCGCAACTCTTGGGAAGAGTCGACATAGACAAAAGTACCGGGGGGCAGATTTGAACTGCCGACCCCCTGTTCCACAGACAGGTGCTCTAACCAACTGAGCTACCCCGGCAATTTCCCGGATAAAGTACCAAATCCGACCACCTTGTCAAGGCCTTATATCTATCGGTTGGTAATGGTCGACAATCACTATCGTTATTGTGCAGCGATATCGGCCACACCATTGAACGTGAGATATAAAATCGTAACTTTGCTGAGTATAACCGGATGCAGCCATAAGAGCTGTGGCAACCATTGACGATAACAAGGCTTAATCTAATCGTTTAGCCTGCAACAATTTACTATTGACAAATAAATCAATCGGGTTATATTAATATGAGTCGATATACTGTACATGCCGCAGTTAACAATATAACGTGAGTGCGGGTAATCCTATTCCCTTTGTTTGAAATGACGAGGTATAATTTGTTGCGAAGCTTACTATCCCCCTGTCTTGCCATTATCCTGATGGCTTCTATCATGTTTATGGCTCCTTCGGTTACTGCTGACGCTGACTATGCGGTCAGACTGGCTAAGAGAGAATTTATCCCGGCGAAACTCGCTAATCCTGTCGCGAAATCGGCGGCACTTGCTGATCGTCATATTCTTATCCAATTCGATGGACCGATTGACCAGTCAGGTCGGGATCAGATGACTGACGCAGGCATTGAGATTCTTGAGTACGTCCCGAATTTTGCCTATACGGCCAGACTGATGGGCACGATTGACCAGTCCGATCTCGATTACTACGGGATTCGGTGGTTTGACGCTCTGGAACCATCTGACAAAATTGCTCCCATGCTGAATGATATTGGTATCGGTGACTGGGCACGGCGGGGAGCAGGACGGGCTCAGTTCAGCATCGTCCTGCATCAGGACGAAAACCCTGACCTCTGGGCGGATGAATTCGTGCAGAACTGGGACGCCGAAATTATCGGAGTTGATCCGATTGGAAACAGCGTTGATCTGATTTTACCCGAGATGGCCTATTACCGGGCTGCGGAGCTCGACGCCGTGATGTGGGTCAAGCAGGTTAATCCTCCTCAGATGATTGATAACAATATCTCGCGGCAATGTACCGGCGCAGAAATCCTTCAGCAGGCTCCCTACAGTCTTGACGGCACCGGTATGGTTATCTCTGAATGGGACGGTGGACATGCTGAAGCGTCTCATCCCGATCTGATCGGCCGCGTTATACATGCCGATGCAGCCAGCGACCATTACCACGCGACTCACGTTGCTGGCACGGTCATGGGCAACGGTGCAGCGTCGGGTGGAACTTACCGCGGGATGGCTCCCGCAGCCACTCTTTACTCCTGGCTCTGGTGGAGCAGCTCTTCTGAGTTGTACAGTGAGTACTACACGGCTATCAATGGTTTTGCAGCTGAGGTTGCAACCAACTCGTGGGGAATTGGTACCGAACCGGTCACCGAGGCTCACTGCGACGCCATACTGGGGACTTACATGACCGAAAACAAGACGATCGACGATGTTGTTCGCGGAAGTGCCGGCAAACCTATCGTAATATGCTGGTCGGCTGGTAATCAGCGAAGTACGGACACCAAGTACTGTGGTTCAATTGGCTGGACCTGGAATACGATCGGTGCCTATGCAACCTCCAAGAACATCATAACCGTTGGCAATATCAGCGGATCATCCTACGCGATGAACTCCAGTTCGTCCTGGGGACCGTGCGATGACGGACGAATCAAGCCAGAGGTCGTCGGTCCGGGTACCAGTGTAACCAGTTGTGATATCGGCGGCGGATACGCTACTCTCAGCGGAACATCAATGTCTACGCCCGCCGTTGCCGGAACCGCTGCTTTGCTGCTGCAACAGGGACATATCAGTCGTCCGGGATACACTTTCCTCTCTTCGACTATCAAAGGCATACTAATTAATACGGCGATTAATCTCGGCCCGACCGGTCCTGACTATATGTACGGATACGGCAGACTCGGTGGCGTGGCCGCTATTGAGAAAATCATGTGCGGTGATTCCTCCTACATTGAATCTGAGATCTCAAGCGGAGAGGTTCATATGTATGACCTCACCGTTCCATCCGGAGAGGACCTCCGTGTCACGCTGGTCTGGGACGATCCCGGAGCAACTGCAGTCTCCGGTCCCGCCTTGGTCAACGATCTAGACCTCATACTGATAGACCCGTTCTCCGGCGAGGAGTACCCGTGGATACTTGATGGCGACGAACCGTGGCAGGCTGCCATGAAGGGTGTAGACCGGCTCAATAACATCGAACAAGTTGATGTGTTCGATCCAACACCGGGCTTGTGGAAAGCGCGGGTTACTGGATACAACGTACCGACCGATCCGCAAAAATACTCGTTGATAGTCAGCCCCGACCGCATACATACCCCCGGTAATACGAGAGCGCTGGCCGTCTACGACACACCGAATACGACGGTTTATCCCGGCCTTTCCACGCCGGTAGAATTCTGGATTTCGAATGTTGGCGCAAATCTTGACTCGGTTACTATACATATTGACGACAACCAGGGCTGGATAGATCAGACCATTGACTATATTGACACTCTCGATGTTTACGACTCGGCATATTTTGTTATTACTACAACGGTACCATCTGAGGCGATGGCCTGGGATCGTGATTCGATAATTTGTACTGTGACTTCCAGGTCCGACGGCGCCATAGCTATTGGACGGGTGATCATTCGCGCTGATGCTTACTATGCTGTCGCCCTTACACCACCGAGTGATATTGGCGGCGGATCACCTGATGTCGTTCCGTTCAGCATCACGGTGGATAATACTGGAAATGACAATGACTACATTTCGGTAACACCCTCCGATGAAATGGGATGGGATATCCAACCCAATATGCTGACACTCCAGATCGCACCGGGCGACAATTCGGTCTTTGACTTTTCTGTCACCATTCCAGCAGAGGTGGCGGATCAGCAGACAAACCTGTTCACGGTCGATGCCTCAGGATCGGAGTTCTCCTCAGATCAAACATCGTTTACGCTGACAGTTGCAAATCCGTATTTCCCACCGACGCTGCTGACCCCTGAGGACAGGTCTTACCATCAGGACCGGTTCCTGGCATTCACTTGGGACGGTGTGGCTGATTCGTACAGTCTGTATATCGCAACCGATGCCGGTATCGAAACCGTGGAGCGCCTGTACACCGGAATTACGGAACCTTCCTTCTCCATGCCATCGGCTGACTCGCTTGATGACGGAAGCTACTACTGGGCTGTGCGCAAGTTTGTAGGTGCCGATTCATCTTCACTACAGCTGAGTTCATACTACTTCGTCGTGGACAATATCGCTCCGGCTCCCTCCACTCCAGTTAGTCCTATCAACAACGGCTGGGTTGCTCAGACCAGTTTCCAGTTCCTCTTCAGTGGTGGAAGTAGCGGTGGCGGACAAACTTCACCTGAATACACCAACCTCAGGATTTCGCAGGACTCCACGTTCGCCTCGGGAGTCTCGACTTACGGGCCAATAGTAGGTATCTACTTCCTTATGCCCG
>DAOUUR010000244.1 GCA_030668045.1 bacterium | reverse complement strand
GTGCTGGTATGTTGGGTGCTGTGGTTACGGCTGGTTCCGCCTCGACAACCAGTGGCGCGGCGGGAGATTTCTCTTTGCTGGTAGATATGGCCGCCAATGAGACTTTACCAGTAAGTGCTGTTTATACCGATGGTCAGGACAATTATGCGGGCGGGCCGGTTAGTGTCACTTTCGATGGTACTAACACCGCCGTCAGTATTGTCCTGGTCCTCAGCAAGAAAAAAGGCACTCTGGTCACCATCTCCGGAACGGTTACCAGCACTAATGGGGCCGGTGTAAACGGCGCTTCCGTTACAGGTGGCGGACAGACAGCAACCACTGACGCCTCCGGTAATTTCACCCTGGCACCATTCGAGAATGAAGAAGGCAAACCGGTGGTGATCTCAGCATCGACTTTCAATGCCGACGGTGATCCGGTTGGTGGCAGTGCCAGTGTTACGCCCACTTCAGATGCCGTCAGTGTGGCGATTGCGATTGATATGCAATCTGATCTTGAAGATGAGCTGGACAGTCTTATCGATGAGATTGAGGACGAACTTGACAGCCTCGGAATTGACTATGATGCCCTGATAGCCGAGTTCAACTCGCTGGTTATTGAGCTTGATGGCCTCGCGGGAGATTTCCGCACTCAGGCGGACTATCTGGCCCAACGTATCCGCGAACTGGGTATGGGAGTTTGCGAAAGTGGCGATGCGGCTTATGCGCTCAGAGCCGCTGGCACTCAACTCGACTTCTATGATTTCACCCTGAGTGCTCTGCCGGGGATATATGCTCAACTGACCTTGGCTCAGGCGACTGATCCCACTATTGATCTCGGAAATGTAGAATCCGAGTTTGGACGGACAGTCGGACAGGGCGAGGCCATAGCAGGCCAGTATGCCGGAGTATTGGGAGCCTACAACGCCTATGAGTGTGATGAAGATGCTGCCAATACTGAGACGGGTGACAATGCCGATGATAACGCCGATCCGGATGATATCGATTCCGATGCTGCTGGCGGTGGTGGTGTTGAAGTCTGCGGTGATGGCATTGACAACGACAAGGATGGCGAAATCGACGAATGCGATGCCGGATGTTGTGACAAAAACGTCCAGGTGATCGTATCTGATTGCGGTACAGCCGCTGATGATATCTTCCTGATATCAATTGATGGGGCCGATGTTGGTGTTACCCCTAAAGGGGCGGCCAATACTTTCAATGTCGAACTTTCCCCGGGTGTCCATTCGATAAGAGTCACCTGTCTGGATGATGGTGGCGATCCTTTGGGATCCGATATTGGTACGGCTTGTGTGTCGGTGGTCGTGTTTGGAACCGATGCCGGTATTGGTGGCGGGGAGATGTCTATCGCTTATGGCGGTTCGGGCACCGTGTCGTTCAATGTTCCGGAAGGTCCGGCGATGACAACTGTTCCACAAGTGTTCAACGGTTCCAGCCTGCAACATCTGGAATAAAGATAATTTATTCGGTGAATGGGCCGTCTTGCGGCGGCCCACCCCGGTCTTCCTCAGCCGACATCCCCGTGCAAAGTTTCTGGAGAGTGAAAAAAGCGCCCAGACAAAGACTTGTAACTTATTGTTGATTAACGAGACAGAGAAAGCCGGGGTTGGCGTGGCCAAACACAGAACTTTTGAAATGAGCTTCTATATCGAGTAGAAAAAAACGGAGTTGACTAAGGGGGTACACTAAAGAAAAATGCGGGCTTTACGAGACGAGCTTCACAACTGGGTGATCAAGATATCGGCAGCGTAACGTTATGTTGGACATGGTGCCGCCTGGCTCAACTCCTCTTGCCATCCGGCGTGACGGTACCATTGGGGCGTGAACAGATACACCCAGTGTGGTCCTATAGCAGTCCCACATACGATTCGTCGATAAAGAACCATCGAGCCAGAGCGACCACCTGCCCAACCGGTTAATCTTTGATCGACGCCTTGATTCGCCAAGCCGAAAAGAATGCCATTATCTCGGCGAGGATGTTCCAGATACGCGCCGCCACAGCTACCCCAGCTGCAAGCGGGCCGAGGTATGGCATCAGCAGCGAAGAAAGCACCAATTCTCGGATACCCAACCCACCGGGGCTGAACATCGCCAGATACCCAACCTGATAGGCAATGATGAAAGCGCCCATCGATGGAATCAGCGGTATCTCGGAGCCGGATGCGATCGATTGCAGAAAGACCCAGAACGAGAGGCCGTAACAAAGCCAGCAGATGAAATATCCAAAATAGACCTTGAAAGCTGTAGCAATCGACAACTGGAAAGTCACCGGTGATCGCTTCAGGCGCTTCAGTACGATGTTGAATAGATAGAACATCCTGTTGGGCGCGAACAGGAGCAGTAATGACATCACCAGAAATGAGGCCGCCACCAGATAGACTCCAAGATTGACAAACGAACCGATTTCAAAAGCATTAGTCTCCGGTAGAAGAAACAGACACACAAGCCCGGCGAGAAACGCCGCCGGGATGGCGAAGACCTGAGCGATCACCCACGAAGTTACCGCTGCCTCCTCCCTCACTCCGATTCTTTTCGCCAGGTAGAGCATCCCAAAGACCGGCCAGATCTTCCCCGGTACGTATCTTCCGAGGTTAGTGATGTACTGAACCATGAACCCATGATGGAGTGGGACGTGATACCCAAACCCGGAAATTAGAAAACACCAGACCGAAGAGAAGAGTACGAACGTTACCAGATGCAGGGCCACGGATAGGAGCAACAACCAGTAATTGATCACCCAATCGTAGTGCGCAACTTCGTCCCAATTAACGGTCAACTGACGCCAGACAAAATAGAGAACTGTCAGCACCAGCACGATTTTCAAGGCGCCTTTTACGCCCGGTCCGAACGCCGATAACCTGTTGCTATCTGCCGGAGCTATCTTTTTACTATCCAATATCTACTTTCTCCGTTCAATCACCGAGTGACACGCCTGATCCTATCACTCTCACCAGGCATATCCTCGGAGACAACGTATCGGATTGCAGAACCTGTGGCAACGTTGAAACCGAATCAGCATGCCGGGGAGTTGCGGTATGTAATTGATTTGTTCGGGAATATCGAAACAGCGCGGGCACCAAGGTGCCCGCGCTGCATGGCTGCGTTAGTATTGTATCGGAGCGGTAGATTCAACCCAACTGGGGTCTTGGGAATCTGCGCCGCTCAAATCACCAAGATATCCATCGCCTCCAACCGGAGAATGGATGGCGTCACCAGAACCTTCGTCGAAATCATAATAGCACACAAGACCAGTTTCAGAACCGGTCAAGTTAGTGTCATAAGCAGCGGCAATCTCCGCTGGTGTACGGACAACACTCCAGACTCTAACTTCATCGATGTTCCCTGTGAAGTAGAACTCGTCATACATCTTGCGTCTACCGATATTTAGAGTCGTCTCAAAACTACAGGCTGATGTAATCCCCGACACCGTGGTATCAACCGGTTGACCATCGATGAAGAAAATAATCACTCCCTCGCTGTAGGTATAGGCAACGTGGTGCCACTCGAATGTAGAGACACTTTGTTCAGAATGATATCTGGCCCAATCACCGGTGTTGCTTCCGGTGCAGACATCAGCGCCCACCCTCGGATCGCAAATCAAAGCATACTGTAACAGCGGACCGCCGACCGGACTCTTATCAATCACTCGCATGTACGGTTTCGTGCCAGTCATATATACCCAGGCTTCCAGAGTATATGTTTCCTCAACATTCAGCGTGGGAAAATATGGAATGGTGGCATATTCTGTGCCATCAAATTGCAAGGCATTGTTCACTACGGTTCCTTCTGCGAAATGCCCCTCGCTGGTAGCAGTGTTGCCGGACAGATCAGAAAGTGAGACGAAATAATAGTAGCTTGTCGTATCGGCTGTCTCATACTCAAGATAGGTTGTGGCGATCACAGTGATATTGGCAATCAATTCATCGGCCTGTGTCAATACCGAGTCGGCCGATTCGTAGACTTTGTAGTTTGCAAAATCCCAAATATCTGCCGCTGACCATGAGATACGTTTTCCGTCCTGAATATCGTAGACGCCGATAATAAAGGGGGCATCTGGTGTGATATCCAGTGTCGTTGCCTCCACAATGTTGCTGGCTGAGCGATGACCGTATATGTCCTTCGCGTGGAGTTGGAAACGATAATCCACATTATCGTAGAGATCCGTCAACGCAACAGATGTGTCGGTGACATCTGTGACAACAATCGAATAGAGTGATGGGTCTTCGGCGGTGCTGGAATCGTAGAACAGTTCGTAATTCTGGAAATCATCGTCGGTATTCTTGCTCCAGGTTACCAGTGCGCTGGAGTCTGTAATGTTCTCAATCGCATAGAGCGTCGGAACAGAAGGCGCGCCAAGAGTCGTATCGATAGTGCAAAGAATCGTTGATGACCCGCTCTTGTTCTCGTCAGTATCATAGGCCACCGCATAGATCGTATGATTGCTGCCATGATCTTCTGTCGAAGCGTCCCAGAAAGCTCTGTATGGCGGAGCGGGGTCAGTGCTGATACGAACAGCATCTACAAAAAACTCGACTTTAGCCACACCCTTCTCGTCAGATGCCATCGCCGTAATCTCGACCAGATCGGCAACGGAAGCATTGTTGGACGGTACCGTAATATTGACCGTCGGCGAACCATCGATTTCCGGCCCGGCGGCCGTGT
>DAOUUR010000071.1 GCA_030668045.1 bacterium | reverse complement strand
TACTAGGACGTTCTATTATGGTTACAGCGATTACGCGACAGTGTTCCTCAATCGAAGGCCGATATACTTTGCAAACGCAGCGTACACTACCCGTTCTCCCGGTATCTCCGATATAATCGGCTACAACGATGCGCTCTTTCTGCCTCTTGATCCGGGCGAGAATGAGTTGCTGATTCTTGTCGGCGAAACTTTCGGCGGCTGGGGGCTGATGGGGCGCGATGGTGACGATCTTTTTGCTCACGAAACGGTGACGAAGAAATGGGAGTTAGCCCGGCAGGTCAGCTATCCCGAATCGGTGGCTTACGATCCCGAAACCGACCTCCTCTATGTTTCGGTCTTTTTCAATTATGGCAGGGAGACTATAGCGAGAGTGCGACTGGATGGTACAGTGGAGAACGTGGCGTGGGTTACCGGCTTGAACAGGCCAACAGGTATGTGTCTTCACGATGGAAAATTATTTGTGGTGGAGCGAGGTGGAGTGGTTGAGATCGATACGAAATCCGGTGAGATCGGCAACCGATATCCAATCCCGGAGCCGGGATTTCCCAATGATATTTCGGTCGACGACGATGGCAATTTCTACGTCTCCGACAACGGTACCAGTAAGATATGGAAGCTAACTGAGGGGACGTTCGAGGTCTGGCTTGAAGGTGGCGAAGTAAGCGATCCGAACGGTATGCTCGTCGATGGTAATCGGCTTGTCTTTGGAAACTCTGGCGACGGATGCCTGAAGTATGCCAATCTTGAGACAAAGGCTGTAGGCACGATCGCATGTGTTGGCGAGGGCTCTATTATGGATGGCGTTACCTCGGATGGGAACGGTAATTACATCGTATCCGATTTCAATGGACGAGTCTTCCGCGTGACACCGACCGGCGAGAAAACAGAATTGCTCAACTATACAGCCAGTGGTACGAACTTCGCCGACTTGACCTACATACCGGAGAAGAGTCTTCTGATAATTCCCGGACTGTACAGTAATCTGATAACAGCCTTCAAGCTGTCACCATCGTTGTAGCAAGTTAGTGTTGACAATTATTGGCACATGCCTGAGAAGGGCGGTGGGTTGCCCTTCTCACGAGTTCTCTACGATTACAGATCGGCTGTATCCGCAGATGCCTGCTCCTCGTCCTCTTCCGGAGGCTGATAGTGCGGTTTGAGGTCCGGATGGATTTTCACCAACTCTGATGCGGTGGCGTCATTCAGTCCGCGCTCAAGGGCCAGAATGTAGGCGGCCATAGCGTGGTCCTGGTGACCGACAGACTCATAGGCGCTGCCCAGTCGATAGAAATACCCCGGAGGTGTATCCTCAATCCGGGTCAATTTATCAAAGCAGTTTCGGGATTCTGTTGTCTTGCCCTGCAGGACATACAGTGCGGCCAGTTCAACCAGAGCGTCTGCCTGCGAACTATCCAGATCGAGAGCTCGCAACAACATCTGTTCTCCCTCGACCAGCTTATCGCCGACCAGCAAAGCTGACCCAAGACGACTCAGCGTGGTAGGGTTGTCCGGTTGCAGCTGGTTTGCCTTGGTCAGAACGATCAGCGCAGAGTCGTTCTTGTCTTGCTTGAGCAGGCAGTAGCCCAGATCGGAGTGGGCCTCGGCGTGGTCTGGATTGAGTTCGACGGCCAACTCCAGATATGGGAAAGCTTCGTTGTAGTGCTGTTCCCGGGTGAAGTAGAGCGCCTGTCGCAACGGAAGCTTCTTAGGGATCGGCACATCGTTACCTTTGACAATTGTTTCGATCCAGAAATTTTCGGTTTCAATAATATCCTCGGCGGTTAACTCCATCCGTCTCTTGGTATAGTGAAGAACATGGTCTCTGTCGAGATCAACATTTGGTGAGAACGATGCCGAGTATCCTTGCGGCGGATAACGTTCATGCGCGATTACGCGTTCGCGATCCGAGGGTGGCCGGTAGCGCGCGACGACATAATCGTTGAGGCCTTTGCGGTCAATGATAGCCACGTCGGGTAGTGTCCAGGCGGGTACGCCGACTGCTGATATTGAATAAACCGGGAACGGTCCGATATTCTCTTTACCGGTCTCGGTGCGATTGAAGAATTTCCGTTCGTACGATTCGCAAAAAACTTTGTGGCTCTGATGACGGGTGCCGACATAGTGATCGATTGTCCAGTCCTGAAAATCGTCAAACAGCTTCGCATACCATTGGAAAGGAGTCGGGAAACTTGGCGCTACCGGATATCGCATCTTGTAGGTTATCGTGCGTACTTTGAAATCTTTCGTCAGCGCCCAGTGTGTCCACGGAACAGGCAACGAGAGCAGAATGAACAGTCCAAAAGCAATCGCCGAGGTAAGAGGTTTGGCGTTGATAGCATTAAGCATCCAGAGGAACGTCAGGAAAATGAGAGGTATCAGGTAGGCATATACCCTGAATTCAAAATGGTCACCGCCTATGATCAGCGTGTAGTACATGACATGAAAAACAACCGTTGCTACCACTATACGGGCATAGTAAGCTTGGGTGGGAGATTGTGCCTTCTGGTTATCTGAGTCACCGGTGTCGTCGGTTTTGCGGGGCCGCAGAAGCAGAACCGCTGCCAACAAAATGACCCAGACCCACAGCGCGTACTCTAGAGCGAAGGCTCCAAAATATCGCACGCCCGACTCCGGCCAGGGTGATACATACTTGGCATAATAAGTGTTGGGGAGCCACTCACCATAGAAGAGACGCCGCCAGCTCAGATGAATTCCGATCAGCACCAGTGGTGACAGCGCAGCCAGTCGGGAAAAACTGAAACGGCGCAAACGGATATCAGCACTCAGAGTTTTGAAGATGATAAACAGAGTAGCCATCGCAATGAGCAGGCCGTCGGGACGAGTAAGATAAACCAGCACCGCCGCGATTGAAATACCGGCCAGCCATCGGTTGCTGTTGGCGCGCCCAAATGCTGCGACTACTATCCAGAGTGTGAAGCAGAAATTGAAGAGCGCTGTTTCCAGTCCCGAGGATGTCCAGGCCAGAAAGGTGCGATTAGTCAAGGTCCCCAGAAGGATGAACGATATGAAAAGCAGACGCCAGCGGCTCAACTGCTCATTGAGTTGCATGCGAAACGCTGCCCCAACGATCAGCAGCAACGTCAGATAAGAAAAGCCGAGTGACATTACGTTGGCCGACTGGGGTGGTTCCACTCCAAACAGTCGCCAGACAACATCCAGAATCGCTACCCACAGGAAGCTGGTGTAGCCTTCGACAGGTAGAAACGGCGGGGCGTTCCAGACATAGCCGTGTCCAAGAATCGAATTGCGGACATAGCGAAAAGCGATATAGGCGTCATCGGTGCGAAACCAGAACAGTTTCCAGCCGTAATACAGCCCGATTCCGGCGGCGAGCAGGATAGCTGCCAAAATGATGTTGCGGCGATTCAAATCAATAGTCGGCACTGAGTCTCTCCGTATATACCAGGTACAAGGTGCTATGATACGTCCCGAACGCGAAAATAGCAAGTCTGTCAGCAAGGCAGGCGCGTTGGATAGTTGTGGGGAAGGTGGCAAACAGGCAGGCTGTAGGTTGCTTTTTCTTCAGCATTCAGTTGCATTTCTGTTATATTGAAAGTTAAGACGATGAGACATTCCAATACTACAAATGGCAACGGCGGTGCCGTCAGTGGGATCATTTTTGATCTGAAGAAATTTGCTCTCCACGATGGTCCCGGGATCCGAACGACTGTTTTTTTTAAAGGCTGCCCGCTCGATTGCTGGTGGTGTCATAACCCGGAAGCACGTAAGCCGCAGATTGAGTCTCTCTGTCTCAAGAGATCGCTGAGCGAGTCGGATGATGTTTCGCACGGTGAGACAGTTGGTCGCCGCGTTACGGTCGATGAACTGATGGTTGAAATTATGAAAGACGAAGTCTTTTACGATCAGTCGGGAGGTGGTGTCACATTTTCGGGCGGCGAGCCGCTGATGCAGGTTGAATTCCTCCGGGAGCTTTTGCTGGCATCTCGAAGCCGCGGCCTTCATACAACGGTCGATACATCGGGGTATGCTCCCGCCGAAGCGTTTGATCGTATCGACTGCCTTGTTGATCTCTTCTATTATGATTTGAAGATAATCGACGAGGCAACACATCAGAAATACACAGGTATGTCCAACCGGTTGATTCTGGAAAACTTCGAGCGTCTTTGTCAAAACGGAAACAGGGTGCAGGTCCGCATACCAATGATACCGGGCATTACCGATACCGATGACAACCTTGAGGACACTGTCCGGTTTATTAAACCGCTGAGTGTTATCACGGAAATTGCGCTTCTGCCGTACAATCGGTTTGGTGAGGACAAGTGGGAACGGTTTGGAATGGTCTCTCGGCTTGGGGATGTTGCTGTACCGCCGGAAGAAGTGATTCTGGCGCGGGCCGAACGATTGCGTGCTTGTGGATACACGGTATCAGTTGGAGGATGACGAACGATGAATGAACGCATAAAACGACTGCGCGAGCAAAGCCTTCGGGCCAAGGCTTCTGTTTCGTTGGAACGAGCTATGTTGCTGACGGAATTCTACGACTCGGGACAGGCGGAACGGGTGTCGGTCCCGGTGGCCAGAGCGTTGGCTTTCAGATATCTACTGGAACACAAGGAGGTTTGCATCAATCCGGATGAACTGATCGTGGGCGAGCGCGGTCCGGCTCCCAAGGCAACACCGACCTATCCGGAGATATGTACTCATTCGCTGAACGATTTTGAGGTGCTGCACAACCGTGAAAAAGTTTCGTTTCAGGTCCCCGACGATGCCAGAAAATTGCAGAGAGATGCGATAATTCCGTTCTGGTCCGGTCGATCAATTCGAGACCGCATCTTTGCCGAGGTTGATGCCGAATGGAGGGCCGCCTATCAGGCTGGGGTCTTTACCGAATTTCAGGAACAGCGGGCGCCGGGACACACCGTCCTTGACGATAAGATATACCAAAAAGGGATGCTGCAGTTCAAAGACGACATTGCCGATAGCATTGCCGCGTTGGATATGTATAGCGACTCCAATGCCATTGACAAGTGGGAAGAGTTGACGGCGATGAATATCTCCGCCGATGCGCTTATAGCCTATGCGAAACGTCATGCCGGGAAACTTCGTGACCTAGCCGAAGAAGAATCTAATTCGGCGCGCAAAGACGAACTGAGACAGATGACAACGATATGCGACCGAGTACCGGCTGAAGCCCCGCGAAATTTTCACGAAGCGTTGCAATACTATTGGTTTGTTCATCTTGGCGTGATTACAGAACTGAATACCTGGGATTCGTTCAACCCGGGTCGCCTCGACCAGCATCTGTTACCATTTTACCGGCGGGACGTTGAGTCAGGCGTGCTTACCGAAGAGGGGGCGCGTGAACTGCTGCAAGCATTCTGGATCAAGTTCAACAATCAACCGGCGCCGCCAAAAGTTGGGGTAACCGCCGAGGAGAGCAACACCTATACCGATTTCTGCCTGATAAATCTGGGTGGTGTGAAGGAGACAGGCGAGGATGCGGCCAACGACCTGACCTATTTGATTCTCGATGTCATAGAAGAGATGCGTCTCCTGCAGCCAAGCTCCATGGGTCAGGTCAGCAAGAAAAGTCCCGACCGGCTCCTCTCGCGAGCTCTCGATATTATCAAGACCGGTTACGGGCAACCGTCGTTGTTCAATACCGACGCCATCGTTCCCGAACTGGTCAGGCAGGGCAAGTCGATCATTGATGCCCGCAACGGTGGCGCCAGCGGTTGCGTTGAGGCCGGGGCGTTCGGCAAGGAAGCGTATATCCTCACCGGATATTTCAATCTGGTGAAGGTGCTGGAGATCACTCTGCACAATGGTATTGATCCGCGCACCGGTGATGAGATCGGGATTCGTACCGGAGACCCGAAGGCGTTTGAATCGTTTGACGAACTGTACGCGGCTTATGAACAACAGCTCCGTCATTTTGTCGATATCAAGATCAAAGGCAACCGTATCGTTGAACGACTATGGGCGAAATATCTTCCGGCTCCGTTTCTTTCTATCTTGATTAATGACTGCGTGGCCAACGGCAAAGACTACAACGATGGTGGCGCCCGTTACAATACGTCGTATGTGCAGGGGGTAGGGACCGGATCGGTAACGGATTGTCTCAGCGCTATCAAGTATCATGTGTTCGATGAGAAACATTTCGACATGTCCACACTACTTGCTGCGCTTGAAGCAAATTTCGAGGGGGCAGACGATTTGCGTCGGCAACTACTTGATGAGACCCCGAAGTATGGCAACGACGAGGAGTACGTTGATGAAATCCTCCGTGCTGTGTTCGAGAGCTACTTTGGTTGTATTGATGGCCGCCCGAACACCAGAGGCGGGCACCATCGGATCAACCTTCTACCAACAACCTGTCATGTTTATTTTGGCAGCGTCGTGGGTGCTATGCCCGATGGTCGGGTGTCCGGGGAACCTGTCTCGGAAGGTATCTCTCCGGTACAGGGAGCCGACCGTCATGGCCCGACGGCTGTCCTGAAGTCTGCAGCCAAGATCGACCACCTGCGAACAGGCGGTACGTTGTTAAATCAGAAATTCACTCCGCAGCTTCTTGCCGATGAAACAGGTCTTACAAAAGTGGCGCATCTTGTCCGGTCGTATTTCAAGATGGATGGTCATCACATTCAGTTCAATGTCGTGACAGCTAAAACTCTCCGTGAGGCGCAGAAGAATCCGGAGAAACATCGTGACTTGATTGTCCGGGTGGCCGGGTACAGTGATTACTTTGTCGATCTCGGTAGGAACTTGCAGGATGAAATCATACTACGCACTGAACATTGGCATTCGTGACATATGAACGTACAAAAGAACAGAGCGTCGGGAGAGTTTTTCTTCAATCGCAGCGTTGTCCGCGACGATCTTGAAGCAAACCCGCTGGCATATCTTTTCGCTACCGATGACATCCTGAAGTTTCACTCCTCCATCAAAGAGTACGCCCCGACCCCGCTGGTTTCGCTTCCCGCTCTCGCTGCGCGGTATGGTGTCGGTCAGATATTAATCAAGGATGAGTCGGAACGTTTCGGTCTCAAGGCGTTCAAAGCGCTGGGGGCATCGTATGCAATTTATCGGTTCATCAAGCAGAGGGTGGAACGCGACACCGGAGTAATGCTGACGGTCGAACGATTCTGGGAAGGAGTGCGCGAGGGTGGCTTTGGCGCCTTTACTTTCTGCACGGCGTCGGATGGTAACCATGGTCGCGGCGTTGCGTGGACTGCCGGCAAGCTCGGTCAGCGTGCCGTAGTGTACATGCCCTGGAACACGGTGAGGGCACGGGTCAAGGCGATTGAAAATGAAGGTGCCCGCGTCGTAGTTGTTGATGGCACCTATGATGATGCTGTCATTATTGCAGCGCGGGAGGCCGAACAGAACGGCTGGCAGGTCATTTCTGACACTTCGTATCCCGGATATACCGAAATCCCCCTATGGATAATGGCCGGGTATATGACCATGTTCCATGAAATAGAAAATGCGATCAACGAGACCGGTTTGAGACGACCGAACTTCGTTCTTGTTCAGGCTGGTGTCGGCGCACTGGCGGCAACGGCGGCGTTCCATTATGGGCTGAGGCGTGTCGGACGTGAGCCTCGGCAGCTTAGTTTAGTAGCGGTTGAGCCGACCGACGCCGATTGTCTTCTGGAATCAGCTCGCGCGGGCGGTGAGGAGATCGTGCCCTCGCGTGGCAGTCAGAATTCGATAATGGCCGGTCTCAATTGTGGGATGCCATCGATGATCGCATGGGAAGTTATCAGCCGTCGGTTCGACCTGTTCGTTTCGATTCCAGATGACTACAGCGAACGGGCGATGAGACAGTACTATTTCCCCGAGGCAGGAGATCGGCAGATAATCTCCGGGGAGTCGGGGGCGGCCTCACTGTGCGGATTGATGGCGTTGATGACCGATGAAACTCTCGGGCGAGCCGGAGAGAGACTCAGGCTTGGTGCCGACTCAAGCGTACTGTTGATAAACACCGAAGGCGACACTGATCCAGTGAACTTCGAGAAAGTTGTATCGCGCGGCAACGATGTTTGACTATTACTCGGAAAAGCTGTCGGCCGAAAAGCTGAGGCGAGCGTACGAAGTCGCACCACCTCGGGTGCAGCAATATCTTGACGCCGAACTGGATTTCACTCTCGGGAAAATCCGATCATCCGACACCGTGCTGGAACTTGGTTGTGGGTATGGACGTATTTTGAACTGCCTGGCCAAAAAGGCTGCGATCACCGTCGGTGTTGATACTTCGCTGGGCAGTCTCAGGCTTATCAACCGGTCGGGGGTCAATGAGTTGGTTTGTTTGCCTGCTTTGATGGATGCGGCCCGACTCGGTCTCAGGGATGATTGCTTCGATGTTGTCGTTTGCATTCAGAACGGCATCTCAGCTTTTCATGTAGATCGTTTCCAGTTGCTGCGCGAAGCACTTCGGGTCACTCGTCAGGGGGGCACAGTGTTGCTGTCAACCTATAGCGAGGAGTTTTGGGATGATCGCCTTAGCTGGTTCAAGCTTCAGGCAGCGGAAGGGCTGCTCGGCGAGATCGACTACGACCGGACGGGTGATGGCAAC
>DAOUUR010000138.1 GCA_030668045.1 bacterium | reverse complement strand
TCGTCCACTTTGAACGTCTTGTCAAGATAGGCCGCCTGCACATCGGCAACGGTAGTCTCTAGATCCGCCCACGGCAAAGCGGCGAAATCGTCCCGTAGTGTTGCGAGAGGTGCGGTGTGAGCAGCGTTGTCGACATGGTCACCAGGGTCGAAGGTAAAGAAAGTGTAACCAGCTGCAACACAGACATCGATGTCCTCCGTGCTTTTTAGATGATCGGCATCGGCGCCCCAGGGTTCACGCCAACCCTCCTGAAAGACACCCCATGTGGCGTCGTCGATCACCTCTTGTGGGCTGCGTCCGGTACGGGAATTCTCGCGTATGGACTGCTGCGCCAGGATGGGGGCAATGCCGCCCACCCGACGAATGGCGCGGATGTGCCCCGGCGTTGCCAATCCCAGGCGATCGCCGCAGCCGGCCGATTTGGCGAGCCCCAAGGTTTGAGGTCGCAGCCAGAGAAGCTGCTGACGTAACGCAGCAGCGTTGGTTGATGTTAAAGGACAAAGCTGCGCCTCGCCCCGCCGTTCTCCCTCGAAGCCCTTCGACTTGCCAATAATCCCCAAGAGCTTGTGCCTTTCCTCTTGCGCGAGGAAGTATGTCGTTGTTTCGGTCTCCGTCACTGAGCGTGGAAAAACCTTCAATCCGGTTATTCGCTCGAGGTGCTCAATCATATAAGTTCGTGCTCCTGTTGCAGCTTACGCAGATGCGTGATTCCGTGTTCAGCCGATGAATCGGCGTCGGGTAAAGGCATGAACTCGCCGGATACGAAACCCTTATATCCTACACCGTATAGGGTTGCTAAGATGGAGCCGAAATCCAGATGCCCCGCGCCAGGGTGCCAACGATTGGAGTCGGCAACGTGAAAATGGAAAATTCGATCTCCACAAATTCGTATGCTCTCCTCGATGGAAGGCTCCTCGATATTCATATGGAAAGTGTCTAAGAGCAGCCCCATGTTCTCAGCGCCGATACGTTCGACGAGATCCAAGCCGTCGGCGACAGTATGGACGAGATCAGTCTCGTAGCGATTGAGCGGTTCCAGCGCCAGACGCACACCCTGCTCCGCGGCTGTGAGGCAGCAAGATTGAAGGGCTTCGACGAGATAATCCATCGATTGCTGGTGAGATTGGCCATCGGGGGTGATACCTCTCAGTAGACCGATGATGACAATGGCGTTGAGGTGGGAAGCCAGCGGGACATGACTCTTGATGCGCTCGATCGCAGCAGCGCGCAAATCTGGGTCGTCGCTTGTGAACGAAAGTTTCTCCTCACCCCAGGCTTGTCCGGTGCCGATAGCCGGCACGGCTAAACGATTGGCTGAGACGATTCTTTCCAGTTGGTCGACGTCTACCAGCTTTGGGTCGCGGATGGCCAATTCGACGCCATCGTATCCCCAGCCTGCTATTTTTACTATATTGGACTCAAAATCACCCTTGAAAGCCACCGCTTGAAACTGGGCGGCGTGTGTTGAAAGTACAATGGAAAGCTTCATCGTGAAGCCCCTTATAATTGATTCCCGAATCCTGCGATTGAGTTGATTATGTGTCATTCTACTATTGGAGCGGGCCAGAGACCCGCTCCAACGGTTTCTTTAAGACGCGAGCCCAGCGTGTATGATCAGGACTTTGCGATTTGCCCTATTGCTGGTAGTTGATAGACCGGCTTCCAACCCTCGCTCATCGGTTCACGCAGGAACGGTTCCATCGCTTCGGCTGTTCGCAGTGTAACCTCTTCAACCGGCGGTACTTCGCCAGCCGGGAAGGTCTCTAGAATATCGTCGACGAGGATGGTCAGATAGCGCAAAATGGCCGCCAAAGGACGTTTGGCTTTCCATGCCTCGGCGTCTGCGGCGTTACCCACGACACCCTCAGGCGTGGCGACGATCTCGATGGCGAAATGACCTTGACCTTCAGACCATCGGCTTGGTCGGTGATATGGATCCACCGATGTGTCGAAGTGTCCGTCCGGTAAGTAACCTTTTCCTTTTGTATTGACCGCGTACTTCATATCGACCATTTCGGGGAAAAGGTAGAGGCCTAAAGACGTCTCCGCTTCTTCCGCGTGGACAAAGTTGGATCCCCAAACTCCACCGCGATCCTTGGTATAGAAAGACTCACGCACAGCCCGATGCCAGTCAATCACACGGTAGATGCCAGGGAGCTGATAGCGTTTCTGGAACTGCTGGATGGTGGATTCCAACATCCACAAATGTCCATGGTTGTTGAGGAAGATCTGTTTTCGGAATCCATCATTCCACAAGCCCAGCATGACATCGATGAGCATCTCACGCGCAATATCTTCTCGTATCGGTGCAGTGCCCGCCATGCCGTAGTGGTGATAGGGGTGGGCGCCAAAGTTGAGCGGCGGCAATGAGATTGCCACCGGATATCCCTTGGCCTTGGTGTAGCGGCGAACGCCTTCAGCGATCTGGCTGACGAACAGAGTATCCGTTGCGCTGACCGTATGCTCGCCGTGTAGTTCGGTGCATCCGATGGGGATAAACACGATGTCATTTTTACGTCGTTCCTCGACCAATTTATGTCGGATGATCATCTGGAGATATGAACCGGGAATGCCCCATTCGACGGGCGAAGGCATGCCATATTCTTCCAGAATCGCGTCGATTTCCTCTTCGCTTGACTCCCAAATCTCCTTCTTCATACGTCCGATTGCGTTGTCCTCGAAAACCACAGTGGGATTGTTGGTGGCGAGCCAACCCTTTGGCATATTATTATCTGACATGATGTATTACTCCTTTGTTTTTTCGTTCACCTTATGTATGTTGGGTGTGGCCCTAGAGCCGCCCCCGAAGCGGTTGCAACCATTTCGCCATCGGTCTCATCACCCCTCAATCCCCAAATGTTAAAAAAGTATTTGAGGGGAGGGATGAGGGAAGTTCCCTTGACCTGAGTGTGCCTGCGAGCCAATGACCTGGACTGGCTGTACCTGTAAGGTTTCTCAATCCACCAGCACTCGATAGGTGGTGTGCGTTGGGAGCGCTGAATGTTCATCATCGTATTTTCCTTCGAGTGGATTAGCCGGTATGCAGTGGGTAACGAGGAACTACAACCCGTTACTCATCACTGGTGCGATCTCACCTCTCATAGCACAGGACATTACCTGATGGGCAAAATAGCGCTATTTAACCAGGCATGTAATCTTGGATTCCTTCCGGTTAGTCTGTAACTCAATGATATTTTCAGGCACTTCTTCTAGGCTGATCTTCTTGGTGATCATGGGGGTCATATCCATGCCATCGGCCATGCATGCGATGACTCTTGGGAATGTACCATGCCCGGAATGTCCCTGGGCGCCGATAATTTCCGCTCGCCGGACTTGCAGGACTTCACCGGTGACAGGCATCTTGGCCTCTGCCCGGGCTGTCACGACAACGGTGCTGTTCAGCGTACGGCCTTCCCAGATCACACGTTCGATGTCCGGGTATACGACCTCCGGCAACCCGGTCGCTTCCATGAAGAGATCAGCTCCCATTCCATCCGTAAGTTCCAGCACCCGATCGGTAAAGTTTTCCTTCAGCGGGTTGATGGCATAATCGGCTCCCAATGTTAAAGCCAGTTCGGCGCGCTCTTTTTGTGGCTCGGAAATGATTACCTTCGAAGCCCCTGCTTTCTTTAGAACCGCACAGGCAGCCACGCCAATTGGCCCGCCGCCCAAGATAACGACTCGATCACCGGGACGGATGCCGCCGCCCCGCTCGATAACGGCGTTAAAAGCCACGCTGGTAGGCTCTGTCAAACTGCCGGCCAGGAAGATGTCATCACCCTTATAAATGTCAGCCAATGGCTCCAGGCTCCAGAGAGTCCTGGCAGGCAAGATCATGTACTGGGCAAATGCGCCATGTACGTTAAACCCAATCTCATCCAGACGCTCACAGTGGTTGGGGTACCCATCTGCACATGGTTTACACTGGCTGCACCACAACATCTCCTCTGAAGTGACGCGTTCGCCGCCCTTAAAGGGTTTGTTTGTGCTCTTGTCGAAAGCCTCCTTGCCGGCTTCTAGGACGATTCCAGAGAATTCGTGCCCTAGAATGGAGGGGAATCCCGTAAGCCCCGGATAATAGATATAACCTTCTTCATCCGCTTGCGCCATGTGAACATCCGAGCCACATATACCGCAGGCTTTGACCTGCAGTAACACTTCTTTCGGGCCGGGGCTTGGAATGTCGTATTCCCTTATCTCGATCCGGGGATTTCTCCACACCTGGCTGCCTAAATACGTTTGGCGACCGTCAACGTCTTTTGGACCTAGCTTGAAACCGGGCTTTGGGTCCCAATCCGCTACCAGAGTCACACCTTGCATTTTGCCCTTCATCGTATTTACTCCTTTACTAAATTGTTTGGTTATGTTGACTGCCTGTTGCACATTACGCGAAGCTTGCGCACCGTGGTCTGGATGTTAGAGCCCGACCTAGACCCCTCCATAGAAGCGGGAACGCTATCCTCGGCTGGGATCGCGTCGATCTGTTCATTGCGGGACTTCCAACCCCCTTTGCTTCAGACGACCAAGAAAGTTGTTCTCGAAATCGAGGTCCTGCCGGTCGGTTGGGAAAGACCCTTCGGGTGCCGCTATCTGTCATATACTTCCTCCTTGTTTTCCAGTCATGCTGTAAAATCTACCTCCCCAACTTGGGGGGGCCTTTATTTCAACCTCGATCCCAAATCATTACTTCCTATTTGATTAGGTGCATTCCATTCTCCAAAGCCCCATCGAGTTATGAGTACCCGGTCACCTCTTTACCGGGAGATTTGGGGCATTCGGCTTGCCCTCAATTCGACGTGATTTCG
This sequence comes from bacterium, assembly GCA_030668045.1. Taxonomy (GTDB): domain Bacteria; phylum Zixibacteria; class MSB-5A5; order GN15; family FEB-12; genus DAOUUR01. Next base: position 1,880 of record DAOUUR010000138.1, on the reverse strand, counting down.
TTAAGCTTGACCGGGCGATTCTCGCGGTATGATTTCCAGGCTGCTAACCCCATGACCACAGGGATACGGCCATCCAAGCCAGTTACCGAGGGGGTCTTGTCTTCCCTCACGCTGTCGATGAACTCCTGCATCTCCGCAACATAAGACTCCGTGTAGCGTTCAATGAAGAAATGTAGTGGTTTGGAGGCATGGACGCCCTCAGCGTCGCTGAGCACCGCCAGATCGGGAGTTTGGTTGGAAACCACGATGCCCCCGCCTGATCCGAAGACCTCCACGCGCTGATCGTAGCCATAAATGGCCTTGCGGCTGTTGTCGATGACCCCGATAGCTCCGTTTGCATAGCGCAGAACGATGACTGCCGTATCGATGTCACCCGCCTCGCCAATTGCCGGATCGACCATCACGCCTCCGGTCGCATAAACTTCGTCCACCTCACTGCCGATCAGGTAACGCGCCATGTCGAAATCATGGATGGTCATGTCCAGGAAAATACCACCGGAAATCTTGATGTAATCAAGCGGAGGCGGCTCGGGGTCGCGACTGGTGATGCGCACAAGGTGTGGTGTGCCGATTTCGCCGGCTGAAACTGCATCACGGACTCGCTTGAAGCTTGGATCAAAGCGCCGATTAAAGCCGATCTGGAGTTTCACGCCGGCTTTTTCGACCGCCTCCAGGGAGTGGTCAATCTTCTGCAAGTCGTGATCGATCGGCTTTTCGCAGAAAATGTGCTTCCCGGCTTCGGCCGCTTCTTTAATGAACTGGGCGTGGGTGTCGGTGCTCGAGCAGATAAGCACAGCCTCAATTTCCGAGTTCTCCAAGATTTGGCGATGGTCTTTATAAAACGAGGGGATTCTGAAATCGGCAGCGCACTTCTTAGCCGCTTCCTCCAAGACGTCCGCCACTGCAAGGATGTTCGCATCTGGGATGCAGTTGGCGACCGTCTCAGTGTGTACCCGCCCAATCCTACCGGCACCGATGAGACCGATTTGGATAGCTTTTGTCATTTGCAGCTCCTTCCTCCACTGCCGCGATTAAAAAAAAGCGAGATATCCTCACTCTTTTACGTTGATTCTCGTATCTCCAACTTGCCCTTGACCACGATATCGGAATACTCCGGACGTACAGCGTCGGATGACTCCGCCAGTGTCAGAACCATTTCCATCGCCAACCGTCCCATCTCGTTTTTGGGTTGGCTTATGGTGCTCAATGGTGGGCAGGCGAATGAAGCAAGGGGAATGTCGTCAAATCCGATCACCGCCAGATCTCCGGGAACGTCAATACCGGCTTCTCGAGCCGCGCGCAGCAAGCCAATGGCGGTCATGTCGTTGTAGCAAAAAACTGCGCTCGGTGGTTGGGCACTCGCTATAAGCGCTTGCAGCGCCCGCATCCCACCCACCGGTTTTCCATCGCCGGGCACGACAAGCGTTGGATCGTAGGGAAGGCTATGTTCACTCAACGCCTGGCGATACCCAGACATGCGATCCGTTTCAGAGCTGTGATTCGCTGGTCCGGTGATATAAGCAATCCGACTGTGGCCTTGATTAATTAGATGATCTGTCGCCAAGTGACTGCCGTGACGATTGTCTACTGTTACGGTGTATGTGTAGTGGCCGCTTTGCTCATTGTGGTTGTTGATGAGTACCACAGGGGCGCCAATGCGCTCCACGTGGTCCAGATAAAGAGCGCCGATACGCGATGATGTGACGATGACACCATCCACCCGCTTAGCGCGCAGCATCTCGACCGCCGCGATCTCGCGCTCCGGTTCGGAATTAGAACTGGCTAGGATGACCGTGTATCCATGGTCGTGGGCGGTGCTCTCCATTCCCTGCACCACCTCAGCGACAAAAGGGTCGGCGATGGTGGTGACCACCACGCCG
>DAOUUR010000329.1 GCA_030668045.1 bacterium | reverse complement strand
TTTCGAATCAATAACTCGCTGACATCAATAAAGCATCGATCAGAGCCTCCTCTAACAAAGCCATAGTTGTTGATTTGCAGGATATTCAAATTATCCTCTTCAAGCTAGTACCTGTCCTTGTCAAACAGTTTCGTAGTCTAATTCCTGACACTGAAAGATATAGAAGACTCTCAGTCTCTCTTCAGGTTGTCTGACTCAAACTGACTATCAGAATGAGCCCTTGATGCTGACAATTCAGCTTCAAACAGTTTGAATTGTTTTTTAAAAATCCTTTAAACACACCGGCTTGTCCGACTCTTGCAGCCAGTTTACTCTGCCGATCCTTCTCACTCCACTCAAACGTACTTCTTGCAGCTGGCAAAGAGCCAACGACTTATTCGGTAAGCTGGTGCTCCCAGGCAACGAGTTTGCTGATCAGCGTGAATCGATTCTCCCATGTTGCTTCATATAATCGTCGAACATGGCTGCAGACAGAGATAAATCGGTCACTATGTTTTTCAAGCAGAGACTTGAGTTTGTTTTCCCAGAAGGCACGCTGCAGTATCAATCCACCAAATACGGCCTTGTCGCTGAGGTGAAAGGCCAAATCCTTTTCCATGGAGTCACCGACACATTCGCCTGTTAATGTTTCGTATTCCGCCTCGAGATCCTGGATCCAAACGGCACGTTCGACCTTGGCGTATTCACATAACAATTCTTCCTGTCGTCGCAGGTCGATCTCATTCTGGCAATTCTGAATTACTTTTACCAGATACCGATGGGCAGCTTTATTTCGAAGTCTGCCTTTTTCTTGTTCTGTACCGAATATCGCCAGGCCCTGGCGGACAGCTGCCGGAGTGTAACGGCCGGCGAGCCATACTCGGATTTGCCTCTTGGGATCCAGGTCAGCAATCCCGAAGCGCTTAAACCCCTCATCCAGCAGAATACGGCTTACCAAGCTGGTCGGCAGGACATCGACACGTTGTTTTTGGGTATGATCTGCGTGCAGTTGTTCGATGAATCTTCGATTCCGTTCCGGGTCGGGCAAGGTCTCCCGTAGCACGGCTTCTCTGCTTTTACCATCAAACTGGGCGCGACCGGCATGGTTGATTCCCTCGGTATAGGCTCGAATGATTTCGTGGGCAGCTGACTTTTTTAATGCCTCCTCACTACTGTCGTCTAGAAAAATCATTCCCACTGCCTGCTCGAATTTACCAAACTCCCCCTCCATATCGGCCTTGTTCTCACCTCGCGCCGGAGTGGCGGGGATCATGATGGTTGTTTTTTCGATATGTTCCCGTAACCGCCGCTCATCATGAATCGGTTTATTGTCGTGAACCAGGGCCTGTGGCGGTTGGCCAAGAAACGTGCAGCTCTCATCAAAAGCCGCACAGACAGCCTCAGCTGACTCTGTGTCGGTGATTACCACCGCAGTGTGACAGGTAGTGGCCTGATCGACAATACCCTGCCAGTTGTAGTGCAGAACCTCACCGGTGCCGGTACAGGTGATTGTAACGATTTTTCCGTCCGTCACCAGGATACTGCCCGGAAGGCATCGTTGCAGGGCACCTCGGTATCGCGGGCTCTTGGCAGATCGTACCGGAAGCAAGCCAAAAATGATCAACACCTGCCTTACCGGAGATGGCCCCAGATGCAGGCGGGAGGATTCGTATTTGAAGAAATCTCTGAGGCTGCCTTCCCAGCTGGAGTAATCCTCTGCAATCTGGCGCACATCATCACTTGCCCCACTCGGAATAGAGGAACAAGGCTCACTCTGATGCGCCTCATACGCCTTCGCATGGTCTCTTTTGATCCAGCCTCTGAGTGTTTGCTGTGGAACCTCAACCTGCTCGTAATACTGCTCAAGGCTGCCTTCCCATTGGTCCAGCAAATCGAGAATGAAACGGATAAAACCGTTGCTGTATGTGGTACGACCAGTAACATGGAGTATCATTGCGCTGGGGTGATCAATGCGGTAGCGCAAAACCCGTTCGCGTAACCGCCAGCCGTTCTCTTGTTCAGGGGATGAATCAGAGACCGCGCGGCACACCGGGTGACCGGGACCGGCAAGCGCTGTTATTGCCAGGGCCTCTTCTATTTGTTTTTTACGTTCATATACTTGCGTCCGGTTGATTCCGTTATGCTCGCAGATTGTAGCTAACGGCCCTTCCAGGTTAAATATCATGCCGGCAGCGATTTCTTGAATAAATTTATGCATGGCAAGTAAAGTCAGCTTGTTATTTTGGCAATCTTCTTTTAAGTTCATGGTCACTAGGGGGGTTGTTGTGGTGTTTCTGGTTGCGGAACTACGTTATGCCCCAACAACCACCCTTTTTCAACCATTATCCCAGGATCTTCTGCCCCATCAGCCAGACCTGCGGCTTGCCACCATAGGAAGCCACCCGAAACAACGTAAGCCCACGGCTGTCTGGATTCGTCAATCCCGGCGTTTCCGCTCCCAGCCCCTGTTCCATCCGTTTCAGGGTCTGTTCAACCACTCCGTAGTATCGATCTGCCGGTACCAACAACCCACCCAAACCGTGATGGGTGCGATGGTGGTTATAATGCTCCACCCAGCGGCCTATGCCTCGAGCCGCATCCGTTAAATCCATGAATTCTTTCTGTTCCACACACTCCTTCTGGAAACTGGCATTGAGCGCTTCGACCTTGCCGTTGACCGCCGCATCCTTGGACAGGTAATAGTTGATCTCGTACTCCTCCAGCAGGGCTTCAAAACGGGACAACCCCTTCCATGAGTGAAAGGCTGAACCGCGGTCGCTCATCACCCCATCTGGACGACCATAACGCTTGACTGCCAGATCGAAGCTCTCAATCACCGGGTCTGCTTGCTCGGTTGGTACCATGGCCCAGCCAACGATGAAACGAGAATAGTCATCCTCGATAAACAGAACACATTGCTTCTGTTTATGGACGTAAAAGTGGTAAAAATCCAGGTGGTACAGTTCGCGGGGTCGGCCTGCCTCATAGCGGCCTACGTGCTCCTTGCGCTTCAGTTTCGGAGGAAGATAGCCATTTTCTTCAATCACGTGGCGTACTGTACCAACCGATATTCTAAAACCTCCTCGTTTGAGCATATTACGGATCTGACTTGGGCCATAACCGGGGTGCTGGCGCCACATGGCAAGCACCCGCATATCCCGATCTTCTTTCGGGTCTTGTTCCTCTTTCTTTGACCTGTCTGTCTCACTTCCCCGGCGCTTTGCGGCACGGATCCATTCATAAATGCTACTACCGGTAACGCCATGCTTATCAGCTGCCGATTTGACCCCGTGATCATGGGCATAGGCTAAAATCTCTTTCTTTACTGCAAATGAATACCGTTTACCCCGAGATGAGAGTCTCTTCTTCCTACCGGAATCGTTTCCCTTTAATGCTTTTGTATCTGATTCTGTCATTGTCCGTCTCCTCCTCATTTGTTAAGATTGTTGAGGAGAGGACTGAGATCTTCTTTATGATTCTGTCAGGAATTACGCCACCGTTTTACGATGAAGAATTATAGTCTGCGACAAGTACCGCCGTTGGCAAGACCAAACCAAATACGATGAAATCATAAAAATTTAAAGGCATTAAAAAATCAAATTCTTCTTTATTGGAATTTGTTTAAATTGGCCTTGATGGAACAACTCA
>DAOUUR010000209.1 GCA_030668045.1 bacterium | reverse complement strand
GTATTTCCAGCCGCAAGTATATCGATCTGTTACTCGATGGCGGCTGTTTGGAGGAGTTCGACTCTAATCTGACTTCCGGCGATCCTCTGAAATTCAAAGACTCAAAAAAATATCCTGATCGTATTAAAGCGGCCCAGAAAAAATCGGGCCTCGTTGAGGGTGTGCTGGCAGGTATTGCTGAGGTCGGCGGATTTGAAATCTCATTTGCGATTATGAATTTCAGTTTCATCGGTGGCTCGATGGGTTCGGTAGTGGGCGAGAAGATCGCACGTGCCATTGAGCGTGCTATCGATAGAGAGATACCGCTGGTGATTGTCTGCTCATCCGGTGGCGCCAGAATGCAGGAAGGCATCCTATCGTTGATGCAGATGGCGAAAACCTCCGCGCTCCTGGCTATCCTTGCCGAAAAGAAGATTCCGTACTTTACCGTCCTGACCAATCCGACCACAGCCGGTGTGATGGCGTCCTTCGCATCGCTTGGCGATGTAATCATCGCGGAACCAAAAGCTCTGCTGGGGTTTGCCGGTCCCCGAGTGATCCAGCAGACAATTGGCGAGGCGCTGCCGGAAGGTTTCCAATCGTCGGAGTTTTTTCTGGAGAAGGGTTTTCTGGACAAAGTGGTCAGTCGCCGTGATCTGCGGGATACATTAATCAAACTTCTGAGTTTTACCTGGAGAAAGTGATGCGGAAGCATACATATGTTTCCGCGGAGAGATTCATCCTCTCCCGCGAGTTTTTTGGCATGAAACTCGGCCTTAAGAACATAGGCGAGTTTCTTGAGTCGATTGGTTCCCCCCAACAGCAATACCCGACAATCCACATCGCCGGTACCAATGGCAAAGGTTCCACAGCTGCCATGCTTGCCGCTATCCTCCGAGCTGAAGGCTACAAGACCGGCCTGTTTACATCGCCACACCTGATAACGCTCCGGGAACGGGTCAGAGTAAATGGTCGCATGATTGCAAAACCGTCGCTCACTGGTTTTGTGAATCGACATCGCCGGGAATTAACACGCCGCCAGTTGTCATTTTTTGAAGTGGTAACGGCGATGGCGTTTGACTATTTCCGACATACAAAAGTTGATATTGCCGTCATTGAAACCGGTTTGGGTGGTCGTCTTGATGCTACCAATACGTTGCGGCCAATCCTGACCCTCACCACCGAGATAAGCCGTGACCATGTCGAGATTCTGGGGCAATCGTTACCAAAGATCGCGCGGGAGAAAGCTGGAATAATCAAGAGCGGAGTTCCGCATCTGATCGGTCACCTGCCCGACAGTGCTGAAAAAGTCATCCGCAATACCTGCCGGCAGCGCGAAGCACCGCTACAGAAATTGTTGCTCAAAGACTATCGTCTCTACCCAAATGAAATGGCCTTTACGTATGCCGGTAATGGATTGACCGGCAAGAAGCTGACAACATCGTTGCCGGGCGTTCATCAGTTGAAAAATGCCGCCCTAGCGGTCAAGGCTGTAGCCGTTCTGAAGGAACAGAAGATGGCAGTGTCCGGTGAGGCTGTCAGAGACGGTCTGTTACAAACTGACTGGCCCGGCAGATTCCAGATCATCCGTCGCCGCGGGTACCCGACCGTCATACTCGATGTTGCCCACAACACCACCGGCGTCAGAGCGTTCGTTGAGTCGTTCCGGCTGGTTTTTCCGGATCGGAAAGCGAAGGTCATTACCGGTTTTGTCAAGCGAAAGGAGCACCAAAAGATGCTGGATTCTCTCGCTCTGATTGCTGAGGAGTATCTGGTTGTTCCGTTGCGCAGCCGCAGGGGTACTGATGTGAAGGCTTTGATGGCCGAAATCAACTGGCGGGAGATTCCCCATCGGTCGATAGGTTCACTTGCTACGGCCTGTCGGAGAGTGCGGAAGTTGTGCCAATCGGACGATATTATTGTTGTAATCGGTTCGCATTTTCTGGTTGGTGAATACCTGGACAAGAACGGGTTGATATGACGGATGAACGACCACATAGACGTTTAGCTGACCGCTCGGCTACGGATCCACCGGGCGGAGCGGCTCGTTTGCCGATAGCAGTCGATGGTGAGGAAGGGATAGCTGCGCTCACCGAATCAAATCGTCAGCTCAAGCGCAAGATATTCGACCTTTACACGATCTTTGAGATCAGCCGCAATTTCAATGCTCTTCTGGATTATCACACTCTACTGGATACGTTTCTACTGACCTCGCTGGCCCAGGTTGGTGCCGAACGGGGCGCAGTATATCTTCAGGATAACGACACCGAAAACAGATTTGTGTTGACCAAGAAACGCGGGTCGGGGAAATTCCCCGAACTCAAGCACGCCTTTACGACGGCATCCCCTCTGGCCGATCACCTGGCAAAGCTCAACCGTCCGGAGCTAATATCAGATATTCTCCAACACATTACTGATCCTGCTGAGAAGGAGATCATTGAGGATTTCAATACGGGTCTGATTGTGCCACTGATGTTCCAGACCAATCTTACCGGTGTGATGATCCTCTCGGACAAAGTGTCAGCTACCGAGTTTACGATGGACGACGTTGAGTTTCTTTCGATCCTCGGCAGCCAGATTTCGGTTGCAATCGAAAACTCGCGTCTCTACGAGGCAGAGACGAAAGCTACCGAACAACTGCGGGCCGCCCAGCAACTTCTTGTCGACTCCGAACGTCTGGCCGCTCTGGGAGAATTGTCGGCCAAGGTGGCCCATGAGGTGAACAACCCGCTCGGTATCATTAAGAACTATATGCTATTGTTAAAAAGGTCGGTTGCCGATAACCCGGAATCGCTTGAATATGCCGAGATCGCTGCTCAGGAAATTGACCGGATTGCTCGGATTGTGCAGGAACTCCTGGACTTTCATCGTCCCAAGAAAGAGACATTCAGGAAGACTAACCTTGTTCAGGTGATTGAGGAAACATTGACCCTCCTGAAGACGCGCTACGAAACTCAGAATGTCAAAGTTGTCACCGAAATGGAACCCGACCTTCCGACAATATCTGCCTCACCTGAAAATCTCAAACAGGTGATAATGAACATCGTCATGAACGCCTGCGACATTATGCCCGAAGGTGGTACGCTGACGGTACAGTTGAAACGCGTGGACATGTGGCTGGTACTGTCCTTTAGTGACACTGGTCCCGGTATTCCCGATGAAACCGTTCCGAGGATATTTGAACCGTTTTACACAACCAAGGAAGCGGGTAAAGGCACTGGACTGGGACTTTCGGTTTGTTATGGTATTATCAAACAGCACGACGGTGCGATTACCTACCGCAATCTCCCTGATGGCGGAAGTTTTATAATTCGTCTGCCGATACCATTGGCAGAGGACACCGATGAGTAAATCGAACGATAAGATATTCATTGTCGATGATGAAGAGCGCATGTGCAGCTCGCTGGCTTCGTTACTTCTGGCCGAAGGGTACGAGGTTGAGACGTTTCAGCAGTCGGAGGAGGCTGCCGAGGCAATTCGCAACCGAAGAGTGGACTTGGTGCTCTCCGATATCAAAATGCCCGGTATCAGCGGTCTGGACTTGCTGAAGATAACCGCCGAAACCGACGACGAAATCCCTGTGATTCTGATGACCGGCTACGCTTCTCTGCACTCGGCGGTCGAGGCGGTTTCGCTTGGCGCCTATGACTACCTGATGAAGCCGATTGAGTTTGCGGACCTAGCTCTGGTGGCAAAGCGGGCTCTGGAGAAGAGACGGTCCGATCTGTCCAGACGCCGACTTATGGAAGAACTGAAACTATCCAACATGATTTTGAATCGTCGAATTAACGAGCTCAACGCTCTGTATGAAGCCGGTAAGTCTATTGGTTCAACGGTTCATCTCAGAGACCTGCTCAAACAGATTGTTACGCTGGCCTCGTCGGTGACCGAAGCCCAGACCGGATCGATCATGCTACTGGACGACACTTCAAGCAGCCTGACTATCGAAGCAGCTATCGGGTTGGAACCTGAGGTTGTGGAAAAAACAGTTCTGCCGGTCGGTGAATCAATAGCCGGATTTGTAGCTGAAACTGGCGAACCATTGATCGTCAGCGATGTTGAAAAGGACAGTCGTTTCCGCCGCATCAATCGTGAAAAATACGGTTCCGCTTCGCTGCTCTGCGTGCCACTGGTAATCAAAAACAAGGTGATCGGTGTTATCAACATGGCCAACAAGGAGGGTGGTGCGGTTTTTTCCGATGGTGACTTCCGCCTGCTGACTACTTTTGCATCGCAGGCAGCAGTCGCGGTTGACGATGCCTACCAGTTTGAGCGAAACCGACGTCGGCTGACAGAGTTTGAGATCCTCCACGAAGTTTCCAGAGAGGTCCCCAACACCGATTCGGTCAACGAATTCAGACGAGAACTGGTCGGTAAGCTGCAGCGTGTGTTCGAAGTTGATTACTCCATCTGGTTTCGGTGGGATGCCGAGTCGAACATCTTGATTCCTTCCGGCGCTTCGGGAGAGACGACTATTCCCATTACCTCCAGCGGCGGAATTGATCTGCGAAAAATCAATCAGGACCATATTTCGCTCGGTCCGATCAATCTGGACAAAATTAACCTCGACGAAATCGAACCTCTCTCCGGTGTTGTAGCCGAGAAGCTGGGGGAGAACGATCATTACGTCACCCCTGGTCAGGCTTTCATGGCCGTCCCTGTCAAACAGCGGGGCGAACTGACCAACGTTGTCTGTCTGGGAAGCTCTGGCGGGAAGCCGTACACCGCCGATGATATCTCTCTGGCCCAGCTGGTCATCTCGCAGACAGCTGTTCTCTTTGAGAAAGAGCGGTCGCTGCTCAATACTACCCGGTTGCTGACGATGGGCAACATGATCTCCGAAATCTCCCACGATCTGCGCAAGCCGCTGACATCAATCAAAGGGGGGCTGCAAGTTCTCCGAAAACGGTGGCCCGATCAGGCTGAATCTTCCGACATGTTCCAGATGGCAGAAAGCGAAATCCAACGACTCAATGAGCTAGTACGTGAGCTTGTCGATTTTTCCAATCCCAACAAGTACCAAACCGAAAAGATTGATCTTCGCAAACTGGTGGAAAGAGCCGCCGAGTTGATCCGGCCCGATATGAAAAAAACCGGGATCGAATTTGATGTCGAATACGACGATGCCAACTGGGAGGTTGCGGTCAATAAGAACCAGATTATGGAAACCATTCTGAACCTCCTGATCAACGCCGTTGATGCCATGCCCGATGGCGGCAAGCTTGAGGTCAGAGGATTGATTGAGCGACCGGACCACAAGAAAGAAGACTATCTCACGCTCCGCTTCTCAGACACAGGCATTGGTATCAAAAAAGAAGACCTCGCCAAGGTCTTCGACCGCTACTACACCACCAAGAATACCGGTACCGGT
>DAOUUR010000093.1 GCA_030668045.1 bacterium | reverse complement strand
GCAACCTGGCGTCGGCGAAAATTATCTTCCCATGAGAAATACCGTCCGGTCAGAATTTCGATATCGCGCATCTGCATCATGTTGGCTGTTTCCCCTCGAATCTCAACATGACCCATATACTCCGATCCGTATTTTATTTTGTCGCCTGCATACGCTTCAGCGCCGACACCCTCACAATCGGGGCAGCCATCTTCGATATGTTGAATCAGTTCAATAGTCAGCTTCTTGCGCTTCATTCGCTCAAAATACTCAGACCAGGTCAGATCGAATCCAAAACGGGTAACCACAAAAGTGTTCGGTCCCATCGACCTTATGACCTTCTCAAAATAATCGCCCTGCCCTTCAACTGTTGCAACAATCGCGATTACCGATGTCACCCCCACGACCATTCCCAAAACGGTCAGACTTGACCGCAAACGGTTGGCCCAGAGAGCCGAAGCAGCTTCACGTATGAGGGTTATCAGAATCATTTTGTCAGTTCCAGTCGACGATTATTTGAGAGAACGCCATTGATCTATTCATCATGATCATCAAGGTCTTCCAGCGAATCCTCGTCGAGTTTGACAGCGTCGCCATCGGATAGCTGACGCAGAGTTTTGAAAGTCCCGGAGACGATTGTATCGCCTTCATTAACACCGGACAAAACCACAATATTGCGTTCATCGGCAATACCGGTGGTCGCTTCGATGAATCTGACAATACCATTTTTTACCACAAAGACACCTGACTTCCGGATCTTCTTCGCTTTCTTACTCATGTCATTGTCGCTTGAAGGGCTGCTGATCTCTTGGTCTTCATCGTCAAGAGCCGCGGCATGTACACCGCCCGTATCTTCGTTGGCATTTTCTCTGGCGAGTGAATCAGCTCGGAGAGAATCGGGGTCGAATTTCCGCGTGACAATAGAAGCGTAGGGCACCAGCAGAGCATTTTCAGCTTTGTTGGTGGTGATATCAACCGCAGCCGACATGCCGGGACGAAGTCCGAGGTTGTTCATTGCAAATCGTACTTTCACTCGGAAATTTGTCGTGTAGTCTTCCGATCCCTGTCCAACAATAACTGCCGAGTTACTAATCTCAACAATGCTGCCTGCAAAAACAGTGTCGCGGAAAGCATCGACTCGAATATCTGCCGGTTGTTCCAGTTGCACTTTCGCGATTTCGGTTTCATCGACATCGACTTCAACTTCGAACACCGACAGGTCACTGATCGTTACCAGAGTTTGTCCCTGCGTATAAGCCGTCTGTGCTTGGGCGATCTCTCCAACTTCGGCTTTTAGATAAGTGACGATACCATCCATCGGCGAGGTCACGCTTGTCTTGCTGAGATTATCCAACGCCTTATCCAGTCGAGCGCGTCCGATTTTTCCCTGCGCTTGCATGGCATCGTGGTTCGCCTTTGAGTTTTCAAAGGCAAAGGTGGCGTTGTTGAAATCAGTTTCGGAAGTCATCTTCTGGTCATGGAGACGAACCTGCCGTTCATACTCAGCACGATCCTTTTTCAGTTGGGCAAGAGCTGCTTCTGTTCTCGCCAGAACCTCATCAAGAGAGTATCGCGCCTGGGTGACATCGGACTTAAGCTGCACCGTATCAAGCAGGAGAAGACGCTGTCCGCAAACAACCTGCTCACCTTCGGATACATTAACTTCGATGATCTGCGCCGATACCTCCGAAGCAATATCTACCCTGGTCTGTGGCTGCACCCGCCCGGAAGCTGTTACTAGTTCCGAGAGGTCGTCGGTGATAGCAAGTTCAACCTGCACTATCGTCTCATCACCGTTGGAACCGGCCACCGAGGCCAGGATAGCGGCAACAACAACAACCGCCGGTATTCCAAAGATCAGGAGTCTTTTCTTTCTTTTAGACATCGCCATGTTTCGTATCCTCTCGCTTTCTCACAATCTTATCAATTTGTCATTTACGACAGCCAGGCAAGTTTCGCCTCTTGGCAAATCTTGCCCTTTATCTGCGGTATGTTCCATAAGACTACGAAACGATTAAAAGGTTGCAAAAAAAGGCAACAACGTTGCCCGCTCAGTCTGTAACGACAGCGACCCGGTAGTGAAACAATTGTGCGCATGCATCGTAAATGAGGATGGGGTAGTGTGTCACTGCTGTAGTCTCGTTCGCACTCCCAATTGACATTGACCGGTTGGCTTCCACTCCGTAACTTTCACATGGTAGCTATTCTATTGCAAACCAGGAAGAAGGAGTGACATATGTCGATAATGCGCTATAAATTACTCGGTAAAAGCGGGGTGCGGGTATCGGAACTTGCGCTCGGCGTGATGACGTTTGGCGAAGAATGGGGATGGGGGGCCGACCGCGATGAATGCCGCAGGATTTTCGATGCCTATGTCAATGCCGGTGGAAATTTTATCGACACTGCCAACAAGTACACCGAAGGCACCAGTGAGAAACTGGTCGGTGAGTTTGTAGCCGCTGATCGTGAACGTTTTGTAGTCGCTACCAAATATACTCTTACCATGAATCCGGGCGATCCCAACGCCTGCGGGAACAGTCGTAAGAACATGGTACAGGCGTGCGAAGCCAGCCTCAAACGTCTTGGTACCGATTATATTGACCTCTATTGGCTCCATGCCTGGGACTACATGACGCCGGTCGAGGAAGTGATGCGGGCGCTGGACGATCTGATCCGAGCCGGAAAAATCATCTACGCCGGTATCTCCGACACTCCAGCCTGGCGGGTTTCGCAGGCCAATACAATCGCCGAGCTTCGAGGCTGGACACGTTTTGTAGCTCTGCAGGTCGAGTACTCGTTGATTCAACGAACCACCGAGCGTGATCTGATCCCGATGGCGCAGGCGTTTGATATGGCCATCACCCCCTGGGCGGTTGTTGGCGGCGGTATGTTGACCGGCAAGTATTCAAGAAAGGGTGATAAGTACGAGGCGACCGATTCCAAACGAATTCAAGTCATGGACAAACGTCTGACTGAAAAGAATCTGGCTATTGCCGACGTCGTTGCTAAGATTGCGGAAGAAAAGCAGGTCTCACCTGCGCAGGTGGCGATCAACTGGGTACGGCAGCAGTCAGGATTGCAGATTCCGATTATCGGCGCTCGAACCGAGAAGCAGATGCTGGACAATCTCGGTTGTCTGGAGTTCACGCTCAATGATGATGACCTGCGACGGCTGAATGAAGTCAGCGCGATCGAGTTGGGCTTCCCACACGATTTCCTGAAAGGTCCCATCCGCGATCGCATCATATTCGGTGGCACCTATGACCAGATCGATCCACACAGGGGGGAATGGTAGCAAGCAACAGAATGCTAACAGTAGTGCGTGTGAAGGTCCGCTGCTCAAGGATGTCGGCGTGTCAATATTACGGGTTGGAGCTCCTGCTTCTCTACTTACGGCCAAAGATGTAGTAAATGCTTTCAAGTGTGAGGCCATCGCGCTGTAGGATCGCCGAGATCGTCTTACCTTCACTGATTAGATCAATATCGGTTCCCGATTCGGTCAACTCGTCGATGAATTTGGCGTTCACCTCGATAATCTCCGCGATAGCTTTTGACATCTCCTCTTCTGTCATTTCTTCCAGAAATTCTAGATGCCGCATCTCCTTCAAGTTCAATGGGCTGACCGCAGCGCGAACTTTGTCGACCGTAAACGTCTCGTTATGCGTATCGCCTTTTGATCTGGACACCCTGGCCCACCAATGGTGGGCGTGCCGATGGGAATTTTCCCTTTCAGTTTCCGGCGCCTGAGTGACCTCGCAGACAATAAAACGGCCACCAGGTTTCAGCACCCGTTTCATCTCGTCCAGCACCAACCCAACATTTGGCAAATGATGAAGGGAGTGTCGGATAGCTACCGTGTCGAAGTGATTGTCAGGGTACTCAATTGCCGAAGCATCCATGACCTGAAAACGAAGCGCCTCGGGGCACGTCTCTCTTGCCTGTTCGATTCTCTCGCCTGCCCAATCGATACCGATCGCCTCGGTAAAGTTGTCAAACGATTCGGTAAGCAGCTTCAAAAAGTCGCCATGACTACAAGCTACATCCAGAATCCGGCCGCCATCGCAACCTTTCAATTCTTCTATCAATGGATCCATGCAGATAATCTCCAGTGTGCCCGGTGAGCCTACCCCCCCTTACAACCCCACCCCTGCGACAAGTGCGAAGCCTTTATTCTTAATTGTCAGGATGTCGCCCTCGTAGGCGTCCGAGAAATCATGATAATAGTTGAACTCGACCAGAACAGCTGGCAATGGTCCGAACGAAAACTGTTTACCCACTCCAAAAGTTGCACCAAAAACTGTTGACTCGTATTTGTCTAAGACAATGGAATTGAATTTCGATTTGGTGCGCAGCTTAATATCAAATCGGGGACCGGCTATCAAGTATAACGATTGCACGCCCCCGGGAAGACCGATCTTGAGCATTACCGGGATCGAAAGGTAATCGACGTGATCAACGATCTCTATAGTTCCAATACCTTCAGGATATGCCTCGGTGGTTTCCATCACATCAACCTTGCTCCCTTTCTGGACATACTGAAGCTCCGGCCTGATGGCGATTCCCGGTATGATCTGATAGTCGGTAAAAAGCCCAAAGACGACACCAGTCTTGCTGTCACGATCAATCTCACCCCATTCATTCGAATAGCTATACGTCTGATCCGCTATCACCAGACCGACCTTAGCACCGAACTTCCCAGCAGCCTCGGCCACCGACGCTGACAAAATCAATGCTGCGACGATAATCCCGCACAGCACTTCCATCACCCGCAGTCTTTGAGTTACATTAGAACCTATTCTCATAGTCTTGCTCCTCTTCTTCATTATGCAGACGATTCTTGCTGTTACCACACTGTGGATCATACCACCAGAGGCGCCCGTTGTCCAGTTGCTTATGATCTTTGATTGGCCTACGCCCACAATAAAAAGGCAGGAGCGATCTGCTCCTGCCTTAATGATCTTCTTAGTTTATCAATTGTCCGGTCTATGCACCGTCATCGAAAGCGTACTTGAAACCATAGAATAGAGCCAGACCGTAGAAAATAATGTCAATGAACGAATAGTGCTCGGTGAGGGATTTGATCGCATAGCTGAGATTGATCCGCGATAAAACCTCAAGCGTCCCCATCCCCTGCTGTTCGGCAATAAACTGGCAGACCATAAAGATATCACCGGTCAAACATCCGACCGCGGCGAGAGTGGCACCGATGATTCCAAACGATGCATCGGAACCGTGCCCAAAAATTCGAACAGCGTGTCCAACGAGAATGCCGACACCAATTGCCATGAATCCGATCTGGATGCCGGTCACATAGGCAAATGTCGCCCAGACAGTCGCGCCCAACAAAGCCGCGGCGGCACCGCCGAGGATAGCCATGATGTAGTTGGGGTCATCCGCCCTCGATGCTCCCAGTTGTTGCTGAAGTTTCCGCGCGTCGGTATTAATCGGACGACGGAAATGTGAATCTTCGGTTGGCTGATCAAATCCGGGATCTGCCGGAGCCGGCGGTTTCTTGCCGGCTGGGATGATCATCCCAAAGTCACCCATCGATGGTTTCGAGCTGGCGGTTTCTCCGCCACCTCCAAAAACCTGTGGCAAGTTATCGGGTATCTTCACCATACGCTAACAGCTCTCCTGATTTCTTTCTGCCGCTCAGGTGACCTCCTCGTTTTATCGCCGCTTGTGGCGACACCTGAGCCATCAGATTAATTATCGGCAGGATTGGCCAAATATCGACTTTCCGGGCCATGACAGACGGGACGCCCCCCTCAAATCCTCCCGACCGATAACAGGTTGCCTTACAATGCATTAGCCTCAGCAGTAAATAAATGCCCTAATTATACAAATAATAGTTGTATATATACAACTATTTGCTATATTCGCCGTATAGATTACCGAAAGAGAGGAATATGAAAGGTCGGAAACTATATAATCGAATTGCGGTCCTGCGGGAAGAGCGCGGCCTCTCCCGAAAGGAACTTGCCGGAAAGATTGGAGTCAATTTCCAGACTGTCGGTTATCTCGAAAGAGAAGAGTACAATCCGAGTCTTGATCTGGCTTTCAGAATCGGCGAAGTTTTTGGGCTGCCCATTGAGATGATCTTTTCAACTGTACCGATGAAGCCGTTGAGCGTGGAGTTGATGGAACGTCGAATCGAAAGAGGAGAATAAGATGGAAAAGCTAATCCCCAGGACAAGTCGGCGGCTGGCGGTGGTGATCAACTACGGCGCCATCCTGCTCTTCCTTGTCTGCTTCTATCTGGCTGGCAGGATCGGGTGGAATGTCCCGGTTGCGGCCTCAGTAGTAACAGCGATACTTGTAGCGCTAATCACTTTTTTTAGCCTGCATGTCAGAACAAAACTCTGGAAACTGGTACACACAAAAGTTGAAAATCTTGATGAACGCGAATTGCAGGTAACGCATGAATCGCTCAGGTATGCCTATGGCATATTCACGGTGATCAGCCTATTGGTGCTACTGGTTATCGCGCTTTTAACGCCGCAGTGGGACTCGTTGTTGATACTGATATTCGCCAGCTTACTTTATCTGGCCCATACGTTGCCGTCATCGGTGATCGCCTGGCGGGAGAAGGATTACTAATCAGTGGTGGCACACCACTGTTGATGTAACGCATAAGAGAACGTTGCCTGCCACTGGTGTGCCAAAATAGAGTGGCTTGCTGCTGGTTGGCCACCTAATTGGTAAAGAAGTCGAAGATATTGCCTAGGGCGGAACTGTCGGCTTTGAAGAACTCGGTGTATCGACACTGACGGCAAATCACGGCGGTATACCGTTGCCCCTGAACATCGAATATCTTGCTCCAGAATCCACCGGCGGCTCTGATTTCGCCAATCTCGTACTGGTTCCACCGGCATTTCGGACATTGATAATTCAAATTTTGCAAACTGGTACTCCTTTGCGTTGGCGCGCACTTGATAGGTAATCCTACTTTCAATACGAGATGAGGACAACAAATATTCAGCATTTTGGTTGCACTTGGGTTCGCTCATCGAAAAAACAGCTTGACAAATGAGTCGACATTCGGTATGATGGCATTGAGAAGGCCTGCGGGCACTGGAAATTGAAGGCGCTAGGATAATCAGACGTAATGATATGCACGAAGTAGTAACCGTATTGGATATGGAGGATTGTTGTGGCTACAATACCGAAGAAAGTGATTGAGCGATACAGGAACACTGTTACAAAGTTCCAGCACGTGCTGAAGACCGCACGTGATCGAGATGTAAACGAAGCTGACACGGTAGCTATTTGCCAGGACATTCTGGCTGATGTAATGGGATACGATAAGTATCAGGATATCACTAGTGAATATGCGATACGTGGGACCTTCTGTGATCTCGCCATCAAGACGGAAGATAAGATACAATACTTGATTGAAGTCAAGGCCATAGGTCTTACACTCAAAGAAAACCACATGAAACAAGCAGTTGATTATGGTGTTAATAAGGGGGTGCAATGGGTTGTGCTCACGAATGGGGTAGATTGGGAGCTGTTTCGGATTTTATACGAACAACCTATCGACATTGAGCTTGTGTCCCATTTCAACTTCCTGGATTTGAATCCAAGAAATGGCGAAGATCAAGAGAAACTGTTTCTCTTGTCTAAGAGAGGTGTGAGTAAAGCTGCCCGAGAGAAATACTATGAACGCGTTCAAAGCGTTAACCGTTTTGTCCTTGGTGCAATTGTTCTCAGTCCGCCGGTGCTGAACGCTATTCGAAGGGACGTGCGGAAGTTATCTTCTGGCTTGAAGGTTGAGACAGGAGAAATAGACAAGATTCTGCGAAATGAAGTGCTGAAG